>NZ_JBHRUZ010000024.1:0-17801 GCF_042647185.1 Comamonas sp. JC664 | reverse complement strand
AGTTTTTGTAGTTCAATAAGCATAAAACGGAAATGTAGTAATACATGCCTACCGTTCCGATTTCGGACATGTTCATGCCTACAAGGTCTTTATAGCTCCAGGAGAAATTGATCGCAGGAAAGAACCAGGATAGCCAAAACGGTTGGCACACCTCCACCCGTTATATGTCGTCCACCAGGATACAGAGTCGCACTCGTCTCTTTGAGATAGTCATACTGGTAGAGCGCTGCGGTAGCGGCTGCAAGTGCTGCAAATATCAGAAGATAGACCAGGTTTGGAAACTTGAAGAGCTTGGGAGCAGTAAAATCAATATGATGAAGCCAACAAAGGCCAGAGATATCTGTACTGGAGGGTAGAGATTCGTCAACAGCCAGGAGACAGCAGCGTAATAAAAAAGAGAAAGTTGCCAGATTGGCTTTATCTTCAAGAAAAGGGGATGATGACCCAGGGGAAAAGTGCGACCAGAGGACCTTTTTCATTCCACCAGAATTGGCTGAATCCCGTGAAGTAGAGGCCAAATGAAAGCAGTACAGCCACCTTGTCACTGGCGCCGAATTTTTGAAGAGAAATGCATACCCAGCAATGAATAGCGCGAAGATAGCAAACCAATGGAGTGAGTAAGCATAGGCCGGATTGACAAACCCATACAGCCACATGGTGGTTTGAAAATGATGCCCCAATCTGCAATGGGTAAACGTAGTTGATGCGCAGGTCTTCCTCGTACAACGATGTTTTGTTGTAGCGTTCGAAATTATTATTGACTGTTGCCTGGGTCAAAGGGGTGACCACGGCCATTCATCACTGCGTACTTGTCTAGATTGTCCAAAATCAGGTTTAATCTCTTCATAGCCAAGATGGTATTTCAAAAAATAGCCATAGGCGGAAGGAGACCAAGTTTTGCCAACGTACACAATGCAGCCAGCAGGAAAATTAATACTAGTAGATATCTAAATCGTATGGTTTTCATTTTATGCTCCATTTTCTGCTAGATCGATAGATGTGGTCTAGGGCATGAGCCCTAGGTCACCCCGTATTCATATCGAGGACTATCTGCACCTTGACAATGGATGCAGCCAAGTGCGGTATATATTCATGCCGCAGTGGGCATGAAAATTGCAGTGCCGATACGGCTCAGTTTCCGTACGCTGGCGGTACAACAACCGGGTCATGCTCAGGTAATTCACCGTCATTGCGACCAAGGTTCCCGCAGCCACATACAGCATCAGCCACAGCGGGCCTTGGGGAAAGATCCAGGCCAGCAACGAGTACACCGCCAAGTTGACTGCGCCCCCGCCCAGCATCAGGCCCAGATAGCGCAGGTACTCGGTCAGCACGCTCCCGAGGCGCTGCGTCCCGCAAAGGAGATATTGCGGTTGATCAGCCAGGTGGTGGTGGCCGCGAGCCAGAACGATACGGCCCGTGCTGCGTACACCCCCAGTACATCTCGCAGCAAGGTCAACACCACGACATCAACGACAAAGGCGAGCGAGCCGGCAATCAGGAACCACAGCACCGAGCGTTGATCTTGAACCGCATCACTTGCTCGGCGTGTTGGCCACAGAAGCCAGATATGCAATCTGCTTGATCTCGCGCCGCGTCAAGGTAATGGCTTGCAGGATCAGTCCGGTGACAAAGGACACACCACCGCACACTACCATGGCGGACACCAGGCCCAAGGTCGGGAAGCGCCGCACCATGCCCGTGTGGCTGTACTCCATCACGATGGGGATGGCCAATGCAATGGCTACCACCGCGAGGACGGCGCCTAGCCAACCAAAAAACTGCAAAGGTTTTTCGCTGACCACCAGGCGCCGATGGTCTTGAGGATGCGCCAGCCGTCGCGGTAGGTGGACAGCTTGCTGGCCGAACCTTCGGGCCGGGCGCCATACGGCGTATCGACCTCGGTGCAAGGCATGCGCAGCTCCAGCGCATGAACGTTGAGCTCGGTCTCGATCTCAAAGCCGTGTGAATGCGCGGGGAAGGATTTGACATAACGGCGCGAAAACACCCGTAGCCCGAGAGCATGTCGCGAAAGCTGCCACCAAAGATCTGCTGCACCGTACCCGTCAACAGCTTGTTGCCCCAGCGATGGCCGGGACGGTAGGTGATACCTGTGTCGCCGGGCTCGGGCTCAGCCTCGACGCGCGCACCCACCACCATGTCCAGCTGCTGGTCAATCAGCATGTCGATGAGCTTGCGGGCCGATGGTGCGTGGTAGGTGGCATCGCCATCGGCCATCACATAGATATCGGCATCCACATCGGCAAACATGCGGCGCACGACATTGCCTTTGCCCTTGAGATGGACATTGCGCAGATGTGCGCCCACTTCAACAGCGATCTCTGCGGTGCGGTCCGTCGAGAGGTTGTTGAAGATGTAGATCTCCGCCTCCGGCAACGCTTGCCGAAAGCCTTCCACCACCGGGCGCACCGTCAGCTCTCTTCGTTGTGGCAAGGGAGGATGACGGCGATACGCTGGTTGCGGTAAAGGCGGATGGAAATTCGGTCATGTCAGAAATTATTTTTAATCATTCACACGGCTGCCGCATTGTGCCTGAGCCAGAAAGTTAACCTGCAAAGCCTGCTCCAGAAAATGGCAGGGAGTAAGGAGGGAAAACGGCCATGGGGCAAAGGCGTCGTGCATGTTATTGCTGGATCAATGCATTTAATCAATATCATCTTTCGATATGCCAATGCGTGTTTGGCTCCAAGCCTCACAAACGCCAAAGAGATGCAGTACTGCCCTCCTTAGCTAAGGCCTCAAACGATACAGGCTGACCTCGTCATCGACCAGCATTAATTCAAAATATTGCAGAAATGCAGATTGCTGCGCCACAGTCGGCGCCCGACCTGTGTGTATTACCAAGGCAGTGAAGCCCTCAGACTTGAGTTTATGATGCAGCAGCTGGGCACCGAGGTGTTGGTAGTCGCGGTAGCGCCACGGTCCAAACACATCGCCCAGGTGGGGCGCGGTGCATAGTAGAGGCTGTCTTCCAGGTTCATCTGGTACAGCTTGGCCTCAGGGTGTTCTTTCAGGTAGCGCCAGATCTGGTAGCCGGCAACTTGCTGCTGCAGGACGGTATCGCGTGCGCCCGGAGTCGAAGCGATCAAAGGCCAGGATTTGGCGATGCTGCGTGCGCCCATGAACCCCAACGCCAGTACAAGCAGTCCTACCAACATGGTCGCCAGTGCCGATACAGCTTGGCAGGCAGTTGCCGCAGTAGCTGAATGCATACCGCAGCCGACAGCAAACTGAGCAGGGGATAGGCGGGCAACAAGTAGCGCGGGTAGCGCGAGCTCAGCAGCCAGACCAACGCATATAGGCCGCCACCAGCCAGGCAGCGCGCAGCGCCGGAACGCGTCGCAGAGACGGCAGCAGCGGTGCGGCCAAGGCTGGCCACAGTGCCCAATGCGGCCAAGCCGCATGGTTGCGCAGGTCCTGCAGCTGCCAAAGGTAGTCGCCCAGATTCCAATCCGTAAAGCCAAGCAGGCGCCCGCCGAGCGGGTTGAAGGGATCGCCTGTGAGCAAGGCGTTGCGGGCATACAGTACAGACATGGCAGCGCAAAGCACAGGGCTGTAACCAGCCAGGTGTCCCATTCGCTGCGGATGCGCCAGCCAGGGCCTTGCATGCGGTGGCGCCACAGCAGCGCAGCACCAAACAGCGGCAGCAGCCCCAGCACCTGGATTTGCTGCCAGCGGCTACGCCTAGCAGAAATGCCGCCAGCCATACTGCTCGTCGGCCAGCGGGCCGGATGCTGACCTGCATGGCGGTGAAAGCAGCGGTCAAAAACATGGCCACGGCCATGTCCACATAGGCGGCGCTGTAGTGGCTGCGGCTGGTGACCAGCCAGGTCACGGTGGCAAGAGCAGCTGCGGCGCCAGCAGGCGCAGGCAGGTATTGCATAGCCAGCCGGTAGAGCAACCAGCCTGTTACCCAGCCAGTGCTCGCATGGATCAGCTGGGGCAGCACATCGTTGCCCAACACCAGCGCGGCGGCAAACAGCAGGTCAAAGTTGTAGGGGAACCAGGGGTAGCGCAGCCATTCGTGCACACCAGATGTCGGTCAACGCCCACTCCCGCGCATGGGCAGGTGGTACATCAGCGCATCCCAGGCCAGGGGCGGCGCAGCGGGGCGAACAAGGTTGGCAACGTGGCCAGCAGCAAGAGCAGCAGCGGCCATCCCGGTGCAAGCCGGGGCCAGGCCATCTGACGGATTTGCAGCGCAGCAGCCACCAGCCCGCAGCCGATGACGAGCAGCACCGATGCGGTGTTGAGCAAGCCTGCAATGGCCAGCCCCTGCAGCGCACAAATGACCAAACCCATACCCAGCGCGATGCGCAAAGGCTGCCGTGTGGGCAGATCGGAGGCGGGCCAGAGCAGGGTGCCAATCCCCCAGCAGGCAGTTATGAAAACCAGCAGCTGCGCGTACTGGCCAAGGACAAAGCCGATCAGCGCCATCCTGATCGGGGCAGGCTTCTCGTCACCCGTCGGCCACCCTCCAAGGCCTGCAAGTCGCTATGCCGGGTGACATAGGCTTGCAAAGGCAGTTGGGGGCTGGCGTGGCGGTAGGCCATCGGTATCTGGTACCGGCGCGATCAGGAGGTCTGCAATTCCAACCCGCATGCTCGCGCAGCGGATGGAAGTGGATCTTCGGAAAACGCTCTTGCGCCAGGCGCACGTCATACGGGCTGGTGCACAGATAGGCCAGGGTATTGGCGGCATCATGCGCCAGGCGCAGCGGGTAGGCGTGTTCAAACTCCCGCAGCTCGGCGGGGGTGTCGGCGGTGATCCAGCGGGCGCCGGTGTACTGGCAGCCTTCCAGGCGGACTTCGCAGTCGTACTCTCGTCTTCAGGCGGTGCTGCACCACTTCAAACTGCAGCTGGCCCACGGCGCCCAGCAGCATATTGCCGCCGGCATCGGGCTTGAAGACCTGGATGGCGCCTTCTTCGCCCAGCTGCATCAGGCCTTGCTGCAGCTGCTTGGTGCGCAGCGGGTTCTTCAGCACCACGGTCATGAACATTTCTGGCGCGAAGAATGGCAGGCCGGTGAACTGCAGGTTGGGCCCATCGGTGATGGTGTCGCCCAGCTGCACGCCGCCGTGCGTGGTAAAGCCGATGATGTCGCCGGCATAGGCCTCGTCCACGGCTTCGCGCGCTGGCTCATGAAGGTCACCACGCTGGTGGGGCGCAGTTCCTTGGCGGTGCGCTGCACCTTCATCTTCATGCCGGGGGTGTACTTGCCCGAGGCCACGCGCACAAAGGCGATGCGGTCGCGGTGGTTGCTGTCCATATTGGCCTGCACCTTGAACACCACGCCCGAGAAGCTGCTGTCTTCCGGATGGATGGTTTTTTCTTCGCGATTGCGGTTGACCTCGGTGTAGGCGATGCGCGGGCCGGGCGGTGGCGACATGTCCACCACCGCGTCCAGGACTTCCATCACACCGAAGTTGTTCACACCGGAGCCGAAGAACACGGGGGTCAGCTTGCCGGCCAGGAAATCCGCATGGTTCCATTCGGCAGAGGCGCCCTGGGCGAGTTCCATCGAGTCGAGCGCATCGTCAAAGGCCTGGCCAAAGCGGCTGCGCAGCTTGTCGGCCTCGCTCAGCGGGATGACTTCAAAGTCCTTGGGGCCGCGGTCGCTGCCTGGCGCGAACACGGTCATGCTTTGGGTCAGCAGGTTGATGATGCCGCCAAAGCTCTTGCCTTGGCCGACGGCCAGGTGATGGGGCAGCAGGGCATGCCCAGCTCGCGCTCGACCTCGTCCATGATGTCCAGCGGATCGCGCACTTCGCGGTCCATCTTGTTGACGAAGGTGATGATGGGCGTATCGCGCTGGCGGCAGACCTCGATCAGGCGGCGGGTCTGCGATTCCACACCGTTGGCCGCATCAATCACCATCAATGCCGAGTCCACGGCGGTGAGCACCCGGTAGGTGTCTTCCGAGAAGTCCTTGTGGCCGGGGTGTCGAGCAGGTTGATGACATGGTCGCGGTAGCTCATCTGCATTACCGACGAGGCCACCGAAATACCACGCTGCTTTTCAATCTCCATCCAGTCCGAGGTGGCGTGGCGCGAGGCCTTGCGGCCCTTCACCGCTCCTGCGATCTGGATCGCACCGGAGAACAGCAGCAGCTTTTCGGTCAGGGTGGTCTTACCCGCGTCCGGGTGGGAGATGATCGCAAAGGTGCGGCGGCGTTGGTTTCGGGAGCGTAGGACACAGTACGGAAGAGCAAAGGGCGCAGACCCGGACTGGGCTGCCAAAAACAAAGCCAGCAGGTGCTGGCTGGGACTGCGGGCATTTTAACGGAAAGCGTTTTACCCGGGCTTGGGGGGGCGGGCTACAGATAGCGCTTCAGGCGCAACGCGGGCGACTCGATCAAATGCCACAGCGCATAGCCCAGCAGCATGGACAGCAGCATCGACAGCCCCATGCTGGCATAGAAGTCCATGCCCGGCGAGACGGCAAACACTGCCTGCGCGATCGGGCAGCCTGAGAGGTAGACCCGTAGGAGGGATCACCCAGGCGGCTGACTCCACCTGAAAAGCTGGAACTGCAGCTGCCCAGAAAGATCAGCAAAGCCGGCAGCACCACCAGGCCCGACGTATGCTGTAAGCCCGTCAGCCAGAAAAACAGGGCCACCGGAATCAGCCCGAACGTGATGGCAGCGCCATGGGCCAAAAAGCGATCCCGGTGCAGCGCGATCAGCGCGCCGCAGGCAAAGTAGGCCGGGTACTCCCACCAATGCATCATCGTGCCAGTGAAGTCGGCGTTGTAGCGCGCAATGAACAGCAGGATGTAGGCCACCAGCACCAGGCTGGCCAGCCAGCGGTAGCGGAAAACGCCTACCAACCCTGCAACCGCCAAAGCGGCATAGCACATGGTCTCGATCGGAATGGTCCACAGCGGCCCGTTCATCAAGTTGCTCAGCGGATTGCTGGAAAACACCTCGGGCAGGTTGACGTAGGCGCGGTAGAGCAGCAGGTTCTTGAAGTACTCCAAGGTCTGCCCATGGGTCAAGAAGCTGCGTGCGGGCAGATCGGTAAATGCCACGCCAAAGACATAGATATTCAGCACGACGGCAGCCATCATGCCCGGCCACAGGCGCAGCAGGCGCTTGGCGCAGAACTTGACGACATGCGGCTCACGCAGCCAGCTGGTGGTGACCAGGTAGCCGCTGATTGTGAAGAACGTCATCACGGCCACGCCGCCGATCATGCCCACATTCATCCAGGCAGGGCCCTCACGGCCGCTGATGTAGTAGTGGTGGCAAAAGATCACCGCCAGCGCCGCGCAGATTCGAAGAATGTCAAAAGAGTTGCTGCGATGGGGCATGGAAGGCTGCATAGGTGGGGGCGGATGAGAGCGCGGCACCACTATACATGGCCCTGTCGGGTCGCCATTGCCTTTGCGCAACACCATCTTGATGCCATCTTGATATCCCCCGCGCATTCTCAGCGCCTGCTTGATGCGCGCAAACCTACATTGGCTCTACGGCAGGCGTTTTGCCTGCGCAACACCACCGCGCGCCGCTCCGCATTGGCGGCCCGGCGGCGCAAGAGGAGAGAGCGATGTTGTTCCATGGAGTGGAGGTGCTGGCCGCGCTGGTCAGTGCTGCGCTGTTTGTCTATCTGGTTACGCGCTGTTGCGGCCCGAAAAATTCTGAAAAAAGGGAGAGGGCCATGTACATGCTGCAAGACCTCGTATTTGTCGGGCTCACGCTGGCCTGCTTTGTCGGCCTGCTGGGCTTTGTTCGCGCCTTGGTGCGCATCTGAGCGGGGGCTGACATGGGTTTAGTCTGGATCGAATATGCCGCCTTTGTGGCGGTGCTGGTGCTGCTCACCATCCCTATGGGATGGTGGCTGGCACGCTGCTTTACCAGCGCGCACGACAGCCGGTTGGAGCGCTGGACCTACGCCGCCATGGGCGTGGATCCGCAAGAGCGCATGGGCTGGCAGCGCTACGGCGCGGTGCTGGTGATGAGCAATGGCCTGCTGATGCTGCTGGGCTACCTGCTGTTGCGGCTGCAGGGCAGCCTGCCGCTCAATCCGCTGCAGAACGCTGCGCAGACGCCGGATCTGGCGTTCAATACCGCAGCCTCCTTCATCACCAACACCAACTGGCAGGCCTATGCGGGCGAGAGCAGCCTGAGCAATGCCACGCAGATGGTCGTGATCACCGGACTGATGTTTGCAGGCTCCGCCGCCGGCCTGGCTGCGGCTGCCGGCTTTGTGCGTGGGCTGGCCGCGCGGGCAGCCAGGACATTGGCAACTACTGGGTAGATTTTTGCGCATGCTCTGGCGTGTGCTGCTGCCGCTGTCACTGCTGCTGGCGCTGGTCTATGTCTGGCAGGGCGTGCGCAGACCTGGGCACCGAGGTGTTGGCCCATACCATCGATGGCGGCCGCACGCAGCAGCTGCTGATGGGGCCGGTCGCGAGTCTGGAGAGCATCAAGCACCTGGGGACGAACGGGGGCGGATTTTTCAGCATGAATGCGGCCATCCTTTTGAGAACCCCACGCCGCTCACCAATATGCTGCACATCCTGGCGATGCTGCTGATCCCGGCGGGCATGACCTATGCGCTGGGATCGATGCTGCTCAAGCGCCGCCAGGGCTGGGTGTTCTTTGGCGCCAGCCTGATCATCTTCCTGGGCTTTCTGCGCTGGTCTGGACAGGCGAGCAAAACGGCAGCGCCCTGCTGGCCCGCGCCGGTGCCGACCAGCAGTGGAGCACCACGCAAGCGGGCGGCAATATGGAGGGCAAGGAGCTGCGCTTTGGCATTACCGATACCGCCTTGTTTGTCACCACCACCACGGCTGCCACCACCGGCTCGGTCAATGCCATGCATGACTCGCTCACGCCGCTGGGCAGCATCACACCGCTGGCGCTGATGATGCTCAACTGCGTGTTTGGCGGCGATGGCGTTGGCCTCATCACCTGCTGCAGTACGCCATCCTGACGGTGTTCCTGGCCGGCATGATGATCGGGCGCACGCCAGAGTTCCTGGGCAAGAAGATCGAGGTGCGCGAGATGAAGCTGTGATGCTGTCGGTGCTGGCGCACCCGGCCTGCCTTTTGGGCTGGACGGCGCTGGCCATGCTCTGGCCGGGCGCGGCCGACAGCCTGAACAACGGGGCCCGCATGGCTTTTCGGAAATTCTCTACGCCTATGCCTCGGCCACCGCCAACAACGGCTCGGCCTTTGCCGGCCTCAATGCCAACACGCCCTTCTTCAACACCACCTTGGGCCTGGCAATGCTGATGGGGCGCTACCTGACCCTGCTGCCGCTGCTGGCTGTCGCCGGCAGCATGGCCAGCAAGGCCAGTGTGCCCGCCGGAGCCGGCACCTTCCCCACCGCCACGCCGCTGTTCACCGGATTGCTGGTGTTTGTGGTGCTGGTGGTCGGCGGGCTCACCTTTTTGCCAGCGCTGGCGCTGGGGCCGGTGGTCGAACACCTGCAGATGCTGGCTGGGCAGCTCTACCCCTGAGCCCCCTCTCTTTGACCTGACATCCCAACTGATTTGACGCGAACCGGGCACGGCCAGGCCGTGCCCGCAGGAGAAAAACATGACAAGCCTTGATTCCGATAAACGCCTGCCTACGCCCAGCGCGCAGCAGGCCGCCGCCCCGCCGACGCAGGCTGGGGCCGCACTTTTGGCCGCACTTTGGGCAGCAGTGCCCGCGCCGCCGTGCTGGTGCTGCTGCTGTGCGGCGTGGCCTACCCGCTGGCCACGACCGGCGTCGCCCAGGCGCTGCTGCCCCATGCCGCCAATGGCTCGCTGGTGCTGCGCGATGGGCAGATCGTGGGCTCGGCCCTGATCGGCCAGTACTTTGACAGCGCCCGCTACTTCCATGGCCGGCCCAGCGCCACGACGGCGCCTGACCCCAATCAGGAGGGTGCCAGCATCGCTGCGCCCTATAAACGCGGGCCTGTCTGGCGCCAGCAACCAGGGCGCCAGCAGCCAGGGGCTGGCCGATAGCGTGGCCGAACGTGTGGCGCAGTACCGCACGACCAATGGCCTGGCTGCCGATGCCGCCGTGCCGGTCGATGCGGTAACCGCCTCGGCATCGGGCCTGGATCCGCATATCTCGGTGGCCAATGCCAACTTGCAACTGGCCCGTGTGGCGCGCGAGCGGCAGTTGCCCCCCGCCCAGGTGCAGCAGTTGCTGGACCAGGCCACGCAGCAGCGCACCGGCTACTTGCTCGGTGAGCCGCGCGTGAACGTCCTGGCGCTCAATATGGCGCTCGATGCGCTGCCTACCCGAGCCAACCATGAACACGAAAAAACTGACGGCCTCGGCCGGACTGGGTGATCTGGCGCTGCTGCAGGCCGCCGCCTGGGATGCGCTGCGCAAGCTCTCGCCCCGCCTGCAATGGACCAATCCGGTGATGTTTGTGGTCTACCTGGGGCGCTGGCTCACCAGTCTGCTGTGGCTGCAGAATCTGCTGACGGCACAGGGCAACAGCGGGTTTACGTTGGCCATTGCCGGTTGGCTCTGGTTCACCGTGCTGTTTGCCAACTTTGCCGAGGCGCTGGCCGAAGGGCGCAGCCGCGCGCAAGCGGCCAGCCTGCGCGGCATGAAGCGCGACACCGTCGCCAAGGTGCTGCAGCAAGCGCAGCATGGTGCCGCCTGGACGGCCCAGCCCGCCAGCAGCCTGACCAAGGGCACGTTCTTGCTGGTGGAAGCGGGCGATGTGATTGCGCTCGATGGCACCGTGGTCGAAGGCGTGGCCTCGGTCGATGAGAGTGCCATCACCGGCGAATCGGCCCCGGTGGTGCGCGAGGCCGGTGGCGATTTCTCGTCGGTGACGGTGGCACGCGTGTGCTGTCCGACTGGCTGGTGGTCGAGGTCACGGTGAACCCGGGCGAGTCGTTTCTGGACCGCATGATCTCGATGGTCGAATCGGCCAAGCGCCAGAAGACGCCCAACGAGCTGGCACTGGGCATCCTGCTGGTGGGGCTCACCCTGGTGTTCCTGATGGTCATCGTCACGCTCTGGCCGTTCTCGGTGTTTGCCGTGGCGCAATCGGGCAGTGGCAGCGCCGTCAGCGTGGCCGTGTTGGTGGCGCTGCTGGTCTGCCTCATCCCCACCACCATCGGCGGCCTGCTGTCTGCGATTGGCGTGGCCGCATGGGGCGCATGATGCAGGCCAATGTGATTGCCACCTCGGGCCGCGCGGTGGAGGCCGCCGGTGACGTGGATGTGCTGCTGCTGGACAAAACTGGCACCATCACCTTGGGCAACCGCCAGGCGAGCGAATTTTTACCAGCGCCTGGCGTGAGCGCCACGCAGCTAGCCGAGGCCGCCCAGCTCTCGTCACTGCCGACGACACCCCGGAAGGCCGCAGTGTGGTGGCGCTGGCCCAGGAGCGCCATGGGCTGAGCCGCGGCTCTCGATCCCGCCCAGGCCCAGCCGGTGCCGTTTACCGCCCAGACCCGCATGAGCGGCCTGGACATCGCCACAGCCCAAGGCCAGCGCAGCCTGCGCAAGGGCGCGGCCGATGCGCTGCGCCGCCATGTCGAGGCGCTGGGCGGGCAGTTTCCGCAGGCGGTGCAGCTGGCGGTGGAGAGCGTCTCGCGCAAGGCAGCACGCCGCTGGTCGTCGCCGATGGCGCGCGGGTGCTGGGCGTGATCGAGCTCAAGGACGTTGTCAAACCCGGCATGCGCGAGCGTTTTGCACAGCTGCGCCGCATGGGCATCCAGACCGTGATGGTGACCGGCGACAACCCGCTGACCGCTGCTGCCATTGCCGCCGAGGCGGGGTGGACGACTACCTGGCCGAGGCCCGGCCCGAGGACAAACTGCAGCTGATCCGCAGCCACCAGGCCGCTGGCCGCCTGGTGGCCATGACGGGAGACGGCACCAACGATGCGCCCGCGCTGGCCCAGGCCGATGTGGCGGTCGCGATGAACAGTGGCACGCAAGCGGCCAAGGAAGCTGCCAACATGGTCGACCTGGACAGCAACCCCACCAAGCTCATCGAGGTGGTGGAGACCGGCAAGCAGATGCTGATGACGCGCGGCGCGCTCACCACCTTCAGCATTGCCAACGATGTGGCCAAGTACTTTGCGATCATCCGGCTGCCTTTGTCGCCACCTACCCGCAGCTGGCCTCGCTCAACATCATGGGCTTGCACAGCGCCGATTCAGCGATTCTGAGCGCTGTCATCTTCAACGCGCTGATCATCATCGCGCTGGTGCCGCTGGCCTTGCGTGGCGTGCGCTACCGGCGGTGGGCGCGGCTGCGTTGCTGCGCCGCAATCTGCTGGTCTACGGTCTGGGCGGTTTGCTGGTGCCGTTTGCCGGCATCAAGCTGATCGACATGCTGCTGACCGCCACTGGCTTGGTCTAAGGGCTTGGCCCACAATAGCGCCACCATGCCCAACCCCAGCAACACCCCAGCGTACCTGCAGCCAGGCCCGACCCGACGCACTGGTCGCCCAGCTCAAGGCCGACCAGCAGCAAGCGGCCCGCGGCAAGCTGCGCATCTACTTTGGCTCCAATGCCGGGGTGGGCAAGACCTATGCGATGCTGGCAGCGGCGCAGCGCGAGCGCCAGGCCGGCCGCCAGGTGCTGGTGGGCCTGGTGGAGACCCATGGCCGGGCCGAGACCGTGCAACAGCTCCATGGCCTGGAGCTGCTGCCGCGCCGCCTGTTGCCCCACCAGGGCCGCCAGCGCGAGGCCTTTGACCTGGATGCCGCGCTGGCGCGCCACCCGCAGGTGCTGCTGCTCGACGAGCTGGCCCACAGCAATGCGCCCGGCTCGCGCCACCCCAAGCGCTGGCAGGATGTGCAGGAGCTGCTCGATGCCGGCATCGATGTCTGGACCACGCTCAATGTGCAGCATCTGGAGAGCCTCAACGATGTGGTGGGCGGCATTGTCGCATCCAGGTGCATGAGACCGTGCCCGACCACATCTTTGACGATGCCAGCGAGGTCATCGTCGTTGACCTGCCGCCCGAGGAACTGCTCAAGCGCCTCAAGGCCGGCAAGATCTACCCGCTGGAGCAGGCCGAGCGGGCCTCGCACCATTTCTTCCGCCTGGGCAATTTGCTGGCCCTGCGCGAGCTGGCGCTGCGCCGTACGGCCGACCGGGTCGATGAGGACATGCGCGACTACCGGCGCGAGCGCTCCATCGGTGATGTCTGGCCCACGCGCGAGCGCCTGCTGGTTGCAGTAGGCGGCCAGGCGGGGGACGACGCGCTCGTGCGCCAGGTAGCGCGCCTGGCCCGGCGGCTGGAGGCCGACTGGATGGTGGTCTATGTGGATGCGCCCGCGCGCCAGCACCGCTCGGCGCAGTCGCAGCAGGCCGTGCTCAAAACCTTGGCGCTGGCCGCGCGCCTGGGGGCCGATACCGCAACGATACCCGGCGCCCAGGTCGCCGCGGCGCTGGTCGATTTTGCGCGCGAGCGCAATGCCAGCCACCTGGTGCTCGCCCGCGTGCCGCCAACGGCGATGCGCTGGTGGCCCTGGGCGCCGTCGGGCCTGCCCGAGCAGATTGCGCGGCTGGACCCGGGCCTGGACGTGCTGCTGCTGTCCGTGCCCCGGCCGCGCAACCGGCCAGAACCCGCGCCGGCGCGCGAGGCGCCCTGGCCCTGGCGCGGCTACCTGGGCGCCAGCCTGGCCTGCGGCGCGGCGGCGCTGCTGGCGCAAGCTTTGCTGCAGGTGTTTGACCCGGCCAATGTGGTGATGCTGTTTTTGCTGGTGGTCGTGCTGTCGGCCTTGCGCTGGGGCCGGGGCCGGGCGCCTGGGCGGCGCTCTTGTCGGTGCTGCTGTTTGATTTTTGCTTTGTGCCGCCGCGCAACTCCTTCGGCGTGAACGACACGCAGTACATCTTCACCTTCTGCTGATGCTGGCGTGGCCCTGGTCTGCGGCCAGCTGATGGCCAGGCTGCGCCATGAGGCGCGGGTGGCGGCCGAGCGCGAGCGGCGCGCGGGCGCGCTGGCGCGCCTGGCCCGTGATCTGTCGGGGGCGCTCACACAGGCGCAGGTGGTGCAGACGGCGCTGACGACGGTCTCGGGCGTGTTCGATGCGCGCACCGGCCTGCTGCTGCCCGATGCACAAGAGCAGCTGCATGTGGCGCCCGGTAGCGAGGCGGCGATTGATGCCAGCGTGGCCGCTGGAGCATGGAGCACAGCCAGATGGCGGGCCGGGGTACGGACACCCTGGCCGCGTCGGACGCGCTGTATGTGCCGCTGATGGCGCCGGTGCGGGCGCGCGGCGTGCTGGTGCTGCAGCTGCGCACACCCGAGCGCTTGCGCGTGCCCGAGGAGCGGCGCCTGCTGGATGCCTGCGCCAGCCAGATTGCGCTGGCGCTAGAGCGCGTGCATTTTGTCGAGGTGGCCCAGCAGACCCAGGTGGCGATGGAGGGCGAGCGCATGCGCAACACCTTGCTGTCGTCGGTATCGCATGATTTGCGCACGCCGCTCACCAGCATCCTGGGTGCCGCCCAGGCCGGCCTGCCGCATGCGCCGCCGGCCCGGCGCAAGACATGCTGCTGCAGATTCGCAACCAGGCCCAGGCCTTGCAGCAGCTGGTGGACAACCTGCTGGCCATGGCCCGGCTGCAGCAGGACGGTGTGCACCTGCAGCGCGCCTGGATCCCTGTCGATGAACTGGTGGGCAGTGCCTTGCGCCAGCTCGGCGGCCGCCTGGCCGATCACCCGGTGCAGCTGCAGCTGCCGGCCGACTTACCGCTGCTGTGGATCGATGCGGCGATGATGGAGCGGGTGCTCGTCAACCTGCTGGACAACGCCAGCAAATACACCCCCGTGGGCACCGCCGTGCGGGTGACGGCGCAGGTCGAGCGCGACCAGCTGCTCTTGCGCGTGCAGGACAGCGGGCCGGGACTGCCCGCGCACCTGGCGCCCGAGCAGCTGTTTGCTCCTTTCAGCCGGGGCCATGCCGAGTCCAGCATCTCCGGCATTGGCCTGGGCCTGGCACTGGCCAGCGCATTGTGCAAGCCCATGGTGGCCATCTGGATGCCGCTGCGGCCGAGCCTGGCCGGGGGCCGTGTTCAGCGTGGCGCTGCCGGTGTTGCCTCAGCCGGCGCTGGATTGATGGGTATGCGGCGCAGCAAGTAGATATCCATGATCCAGCCATGCTGGGCGCGTGCTGCGGCGCGGGCGGCCACAATGCGCTCGGCCGCCTCGGCCAGCGGGCCATGCGCCAGGCACTGCTGGGCCATGCCCAGGTAGGCGCCCCACCAAATGTAGACATCGCGGGCCTGCGCCGCCGGCAGGCTGCGAAAGCTGCACTGGCCGTCCAGCATCACCACCAGCGTGTCCACGCCGGCCGGCCAGCCTTGCTCGCGCAGCTGGCGGCCGGTGGTGACGGTAAAGGGCTGGCCAATGTCATTAACGGCGATCGCGTGCGCGGCGGTGAGCGCCTGCATCGAGGTGATGCCGGCGATGACCGTGACTTGCAGCGGTGCCGGCTGCATGCGCGCGGCAATGCGCAAGGTGCTGTCGTAGAGCGATGGATCGCCCCAGACCAGCAGGGCCACCTGCAGCACGCCGTTACCCGCACGCGGCTTCAAGCCGCTCTCCAGCGCCTGCGCAATCGCGGCCTGCCAGCGCAGGGTGATGGCCGCATGCCATTCGTCGACCTGGTTCAGGTAGTCATCGCCCTGGCTGCGGCGCTCGGGCATGTCAAAGCCATCGGTCTGCGGCGCGGGCTGCTGCAGCACGGCATCGCACAGCGACTGGCGCAGGGCCGCCAGCTCGGCCTTGTCCTCGCCCTTGTGGGGCAGCAGCAGCAGGTCGGCAGCATTCATCGCGGCGATGGCCTGGCGCGTCAGGTGGTCGGGGTTGCCGGTGCCAATGCCGATCAGGCTCAGCGCGACCGGCGGCAAGCTGCTGCTCATGCCTGGCCTTCAGCGCTGATTGGGTTTGAGGTGAGCGGCCGGTCGGTGGCGGTATCCACCGCAGCGGCGGGCGCCGGAAAGCGCGCTCCGTGCCCTGGGGCCGGTAGCGGCGGTCGTAGTCGGTGGCGTAGAGGCGGCTTTCGCCAAAGTCCTCGGCGCTGATGCTGCGGCCCACCAGGATGATGGCGGTGCGCTCCATGCTGGTGGCCACCGCCTGGGCCAGTTGGCCCACGGTGGTACGCACAACGGTTTCATCGGGCCAGCTGGCGCGCCAGACGATGGCAGCCGGGCAGTCGGCGCCATAGTGCGGCAGCAGCTCGCTTTGCACTTTCTCGGCCACATGGATGGACAAATGGATCGCCAGCACCGCGCCCGTGGCGGCAAAGGCGGCCAACTGCTCGCCCTCGGGCATCGCAGTGGCGCGGCCGGAGGTACGCGTCAGCACTACCGACTGGCACAGGCCGGCAAGGTCAATTCGGCGCCCAGGGTGGCGGCAGCCGCCGCAAACGAGGGCACGCCCGGCGTCACGCTGTAGGCAATGCCCAGCGCGCGCAGGCGGCGCAGCTGCTCGCCCATGGCCGACCAGACCGACAGGTCGCCCGAATGCAGGCGTGCCACATCCTGGCCCTGCGCATCGGCGGCGCGGATCTCTTCGACGATCTCGTCCAGGCTCATCGATGCGGTGTTGACGATGCGCGCGCCCGGCGGGCAATGGGCCAGCAGCTCGCGCGGGATCAGCGAGCCGCATACAGGCAGACGGGGCAACTGGCCATCCGATCGCGGCCGCGCACGGTGATCAGGTCGGCAGCGCGGGGCCGGCGCCGATGAAATGCACGGTCATGCCGTAACTCCTTGGGTTTGTGGATCAGCCGGGGGCAGGCCCGCTGCCAGACAACAATAGGGGGTGGTGCCACGCTCGCGCAGCGCGGCGGCCAGGGTGGCACTGCCATCGCCGGCGACCAGGCGGGCCAGCAGCAAGCGGGGCGCGGGTGCGGCCGCAGACAGGGCCACGGCCTCGGCCACGCTGCCGGTGCCGTAACGCGCCAAGAGGCGCGGCGACTGCGTGACCACCGGCTGCGCGGGCAGGGCCTCTTGCGCCACCGCCACCATCGCCACCGCAAAAGGCAGCTGCGCGGCCCACTGCTGCAGCGCGGGCCGCTGCTCCTTGCCTTGCAGCACCGCCACTGCGCAAAATTCGGCCAGCGCAGGCTGCTGCTGCTGGGCCTGCAGCCACAGCGCCTGCAGGTCGGCGGCCTGGGCCTGCGCACGCAAACCCAGCCCCAGCACCACACAGCGGTGGGGCGCTGCTTGCGTTCATGCCTGCCAGCTCCACTGCACCAGCGGGCGCGCCGCCTTCCAGCTGCGCATGCGGCCCAGTGCTGCCGCGCTGGACAGCTCCAGCTGCAGCAGCTGGCCGCCCAGCTCGCCATGCAGCTGCACCAACAGCGCCTGGGTTTCCAGGGTCACGGCATTCACCACCAGGCGGCAGCCTGGCGGCATGTGGGCGCGCAATGCCGCAAACAGCGCCGCATCAAAACCGCCGCCGACAAACACCGCTTGCGGCGCCGGCAGGTCTTGCAAAGCTTCTGGCGCCAGGCCGTGCACCACCTGCATGCGGGCCTGCAGGCCAAAGCGCTCGGCATTGCTGCGGATATTGGCCACGCGCGTGGCATGCTGCTCAATGCTGGTGGCCAGGCCACCGGCCAGGCACCATTCGACGGCGACCGAGCCGGAGCCGCCGCCAATGTCCCAGAGCCGCTCCCCGCGCCGGGGGCCAGCGTGGCCAGGGTCAGCGCACGCGCAGGCGCCTTGGTGATCTGGCCGTCGTGGGCATACCAGTCGTCGGCCTGCCGGGCACGGTCGGCAAGGCGGGGCCGCCCTGGGCGATAAAGGCCACGGTCACGGGTGCCTGCGCAGGCTCAGCCTGCAGCGCAGCGGCGG
>NZ_JBHRUZ010000023.1:0-23050 GCF_042647185.1 Comamonas sp. JC664 | reverse complement strand
GCTGCCGCTCCGCCGCGGTCAGCGCGTCACCGGTGTAGCGCTCGTTCGGGTACGCCGAGGCCGTGTAGTGAGGAAGGTGAGGAACTCCCAGCCCGTCCCGGGCGCTGTGACCGTCTTGAGGGCCGCTTCACTCTCGGCCAGAAGCTGGTCGATGGCGGGGGCGATGTGTTCAGGTTGGACCTGGTCAAAGCGGGGCAGGCCGCTGAAATCGAGCAATGGATTGGTCATGGTGCTGTATATGGGGCCTGGCGCCCTGCAATCAATGCCATGTTGGCACTTGGAACGTAATCGCGATCGGAGATCATTGCCTGTCATTTAAGCACAAAAAAAAGCTGCTGGCACCGGCAAGGCGGATGCCAACAGCTATCGTTTTCATAGTTTTACCGCCGCGATAAATCGCGGCGGAATCGAGGCGGTTTTTGGGCAGATCAGGCGCGCTCGGCGACTCCAGCGTGTTGACCATCAGCATCGTGATGGTCATCGGGCCTACGCCGCCGGGCACGGGGGTGATGTAGCCGGCCACTTCCTTGACGCCGTCAAAATCCACATCGCCGCAGAGCTTGCCTTCGGCATTGCGGTTCATGCCCACATCGATCACCACGGCGCCGGGCTTGACCATGTCGGCGGTCAGCACATTGACCTTACCCACGGCCGCCACAATGATGTCGGCCTGGCGGGTCATCGCAGCCAGGTCGGCTGTGCCGCTGTGGGTGATGGTGACGGTGGCGTTGGCCGCCAGCAGCATCATCGCCATGGGCTTGCCCACGATGTTGGAGCGGCCGATCACCACCGCATGCTTGCCGCGCAGGTCCTTCATGCCGATCGATTCGAGCATCTTCATGCAGCCGTAGGGCGTGCAGGCCTTGAAGCCCACTTCTCCCACCATCAGCGCGCCGGCGCTGGCCACATGGAAGCCGTCCACGTCCTTCTTGGGCGAGATGGCTTCGATGACCTTGTGGTCGTCGATGTGCTTGGGCAGCGGCAGCTGCACCAGGATGCCGTGGATGCTCGGGTCGTTGTTGAGCGCCTCGACCCGGGCCAGCAACTCCGCCTCGGTCATGCTCGCGTCGTACTTCTCCAGCACCGAATGGAAGCCGCACTCCTCGCAGGACTTGACCTTGTTGCGCACATAGACCTGGCTGGCCTGGTTGTCACCGACCAGGATGACGGCCAGACCCGGAACGATGCCCTTGGCCTTGAGCTGGTCGGCACGCGCCTTGACATCGGAGCGCAGTTGCTGGGAGAGGGCCTTGCCATCGATCAATTGAGCAGTCATGTGGTCATCCAAAAAGGGTTGCGCGTGGTCCAGCAGCCGGCGAGCCCCCAGCATGGCGCGCGGAATTGAAAAATGCGCCGTACCGAAGCCGGTACCGGCGCATTGCGCTTTGAGAAGCGTTGTTGGAACGTTGTCCCTAGGGCGCGAAGGCCGCTAATTTATCACGTTGCCTTGGCCGCTGCATTGGAGCCCAGCGCAATCTTGAGCAGATCAGCGACGGTATTGGCGCCGAGCTTTTCCATGATGTTGGCGCGGTGCGCTTCGACGGTCTTGATGCTGATGCCCAGGTCATCGGCGATCTGCTTGTTCAGGCGACCGGCCACAATGCGTTCGAGCACCTGCGACTCGCGGCCCGTCAGCTTGGCCAGCAGCGCATCGCGGCTGGCCGCTTGCTGGTGGCCAGCGAAGGCATCGCGTGCCTGGTCCAGCATGCGCTCGACCAAGGCATCGAGCTGGGCTTCGTCAAAAGGCTTCTGGATGAAATCCATGGCGCCTTTTTTCATCGTGTCCACCGCCATGGGCACGTCGCCGTGGCCGGTGATGAAGACGATGGGCAGCGGCGACTTGTTCTCGATCAGGCGGTCCTGCAGTTCCAGGCCGCTCATGCCACCCATGCGGATATCGACAATCAGACAGGCGACCTCGCGGGCATCGTAGCGTGCCAAGAAGGACTCGGCTGAGTCAAAGCAGCGCACCCGGTAATCCTTGCCCTCCAGCAACCATTGAAGCGAGTCACGCACCGCCTCATCGTCATCGACTACGTAGACCGTGCCCTTTTTGGGGATCAAGCTCATGCACAATTCCTTCTATCAGTATTGGTATAGCGCTGGCTATTCAGCCGACTCCGCGGGCTGGCCACCGGAATCCAAAAGCTGAAATTACAACCTGTCACCTCCGGCCCATTGTAGAGGTTCTCTGCCTGCATCCGGCCATGGTGAGATTCGACAATGCTGCGGCAGAGATTGAGCCCGATTCCCATGCCTTCACTCTTGGTAGAGAAGAAGGCCTGGAACAGGCGCTCCAAAGCCTCGGGTGACAGACCGCGCCCCGTATCTTGAACGGAAAACTCTATCACATCCGTGGCGTCGATCTTGCGAGGCACGACGCGCAGTTCCACCATGCGCTGGTGGGCCGGGCGCTGGGCATTGGCAATGGATTCGGCGCCGTTCTTCATCAGGTTGATGAGCACCTGCTCGATCAGGATGCTGTCGACCTTGACCTTGGGCAGACGTGCGGCAACGTGGTGCGAAAGCCGCACATTGTGGCGCTTGAGCTCGATCGAGCCCAGCTCCACCGCTTCGCTGACGATGTCGCTGACATCGGCCAGTGCCCGGTTGGGCTCGCTGCGTTTGACAAAGGAGCGGATGCGGTGGATCACCTGGCCGGCGCGCTGGGCCTGGTGGGCGGTTTTCTCCAAGGCCCCTAGCAGCGCTTCTTCGCTCAGGCTCCCGTTCTTGACGCGGGTGATCATGCCCGAGCAGTAGTTGCTGATCGCCGACAGTGGCTGGTTCAGCTCATGGGCCACGCTCGACGCCATCTCGCCCATGGTCACCAGGCGGCTCACGGTGGCGGCCTTCTCGGCCTGGCGCGCGGACTGCTCCTCGCCTGGCGTCGTGGCGTGATGTCAGTGGCGATCACCATCTGCGCCAGGCGCCCGTCCACCCAGTTGAGGTAGCGCGAGCGCACTTCCAGCCATTTGCCCAGCTCGGCGATATAGATCTCGGCATTGCCGCTGACAGCAGTGGTGATCTCGTCACTGGGCAGGCCCATGAGCCCATCTTCATCGTCCATGCTGGTGTTGGCATTGCTGTTGCTGGGCAACACGCCGGCCTGGGCCACCAATTGCAAATGGCCCACGGTTTGCGAGCCAAACCACTGCCGGTAGAGCTTGTTGGCGAACAGCAACTCGGCACTGCCCAGCGGCGCGACCGACACCGAGGCGTCCAGTGCCTCGAGCACGATGGTGAAGCGCTCATACGACGCCGAGAGCTGCTCGCGGATGCGGTTGGGCTCGGTGATATCGGTCATCGAGGTCATCCAGCCGGTCTGGCGGCCGTGGCCGTCAATCAGCGCGAGACATAGAGCCGGCCTCGAACATCGTGCCGTTCTTGCGCTTGACCCGCATCTGGAACCACCGGGAAACACCTTGCCGCTCATCTCGTCGATCAGCATGTCGTGGTAGGTGCTCTGGTCGCCCTCGGGCCAGTACGGGTAGGGCGGCAGCTTGCCCACCAGCTCTTCCTCGCTCCAGCCGGTCATCTGGCAAAAGGCGGCATTCACATAAGAGATGCGGCCTTGCAGATCCAATGCGCGCATGCCCGTTGAGCACGCTGTTTTCCATCGCTCGGCGGAAATTGTCTCACCCTGCAGGGCTTCTTGCGCGCGTATGCGCTTGCGGGTGTGGCGCCAGGTCGCCACCAGCAGCCAGGCGGTCATAAAGCTCAGCACACAGACCAGCCAGAACAGGCCGTTGCTGACCAGGCCGAGCGAGGTGTGGTAGCCCTGGGCGCGCAGCTTCAACTGTTACCCACGGGAGCGACTGGCATCTCGAATTCATTGGGCGCCGCGCGCCAGGGCAGCAGCCGCTGGGCGGCGACACGTGGGGTGAGCGGAGTGCCGGCCAGCGTGGTTCCCTTGCCGTCCTGCAGGGTCACCGCGTAGAGGGCCAGGATCTCGGTGGGCGTGCCGTAACGCAGCAGGTTGTCGATAGAGAACTCGGCCAGCAGCACGCCGCCAAAGCGGCCCTTCTGGCTGATGGGGACCTCCAGCAGCAGCATGGGCGCTGTCTCGCTGGTGGCCAGTGGCTGCGAGAACACAGGCTGCTGCAGATCGCGCGCCATCTCAAAGAGCTCGAGCAGCTCCTTTTTCTGGATCACCTCGTCCACGGTGAGCAGGTTCTCTGCGGCCACGCTGGGCCAAACTGGGTGGCGCGCACCTGGCGGCCGGTATCAATCCAGGTCAGGGCCTGCAGCTCGGCGTACTGGCTGATCAGCGTGTCAGCCGGTCGTTGAAGCCATTCTTGTCCACGTCCTGGGTTGCCCACGTCGCGGGCCAGGCGCATCAGTTGCTCCTGGCGCTCGGACAGGCGCAGCCGAATGCGCTGCTGGGCATATTCCACATCGCGGCGCATGGCCTCACGCTCACGCTCGAGCTCTTCGCTGCGCAGGTACCAAAAAGCGGCCACGATGGCGATGAAAAACATCACCACGGCCACCAAGGGCGCAATGGCCGCATAGCGATCTTGTCTCGAAGGTGACAATCCTCGCCACCAGGTCTGCCACATCTGCACCAAACGAGGACGGCTGTTTGGGGATGGGGTGGCGGGGCGCTCGGTCGAATTCATGGAGGGTGAGTGTAGTCCAGGGCAGGGCGGCATGCCCTGATGCCGGGCAAATCGTTGATCTGGTCCCCGATGCATCCTGCTGCAGCGCCCATGGATTGTGCGTTTGCAGCAATTTCCCATAATATGAAAATGAAGACCGCTATTTGAAATCTTCAAAAAATGTGAGAAACTCTGGCACAGTCATTCATAGCAGATCACTTGAAGGAGACGCGAGCATGTCGAACCATCCGAACAAAAAGCCGTCAACGGCCCCCCCGCACCGACGACCAAGAAACCCGAGAATGGATGGACGCGCTGTCCGCTGTGATCGACCGTGAGGGCGCAGATTACGCCCACTCGCTGATCGAGCAATTGCTCGAGCACGCGCGCCAGAACAGCGTCGATCTGCCTTTCTCCGCCAAGACCGGCTACGTCAACACCATCGAGACCGAGCAGGAAGCGCGCAGCCCCGGCAACCTCGAGATCGAACAACGCCTGCGCGCCTACATGCGCTGGAACGCCATGGCCATGGTGGTCAAGGCCAACCGCCTGCACCCACCAGAAGGCGGTGACCTGGGCGGCCACATCGGCTCCTTTGCCTCGCTGGCCAGCATGTTTGGCGCCGGCTTCAACCATTTCTGGCATGCCGAGAGCGACAACCACGGCGCGACTGCCTCTACATCCAAGGCCACGTATCGCCGGCATCTATGCCCGCGCCTATCTCGAAGGCCGCATCAGCGAAGAGCAGCTGCTCAACTTCCGCCAGGAAGTGGACGGCAAAGGTCTGTCGAGCTACCCGCACCCCAAGCTGATGCCCGATTTCTGGCAGTTCCCCACCGTCTCGATGGGCCTTGGCCCCATCATGGCGATCTACCAGGCGCGCTTTTTGAAGTACCTGCACGCCCGCGGCATTGCCAACACCGAAAACCGCAAGGTCTGGGTGTTCTGTGGCGACGGTGAAATGGACGAGTTCGAATCCTTGGGGCGCGATCGGCCTGGCCGCGCGTGAAAACCTCGACAACCTGATCTTCGTGATCAACTGCAACCTCCAGCGCCTCGATGGCCCGGTGCGTGGCAACGGCAAGATCATCCAGGAGCTCGAAGGCGAGTTCCGCGGTTCCGGCTGGAACGTGATCAAGCTGATTTGGGGCAAGGGCTGGGATGCCTTGCTGGCCAAGGACCATGACGGCGCGCTGCGCAAGATCATGATGGAGTGCAACGACGGCGACTACCAAGCGTTCAAGGCCAATGACGGCGCCTATGTGCGCAAGAACTTCTTTGGCCGCGATCCACGCACCCTGAAGATGGTCGAGCACCTGAGCGACGACGAGATCTGGAACCTGCAGCGCGGCGGCCACGACTCGCAAAAGGTCTACGCTGCCTTCCACGCAGCGCAAAACCACCAGGGCCAGCCCACCGTCTTGCTGGTCAAGACCGTCAAGGGCTTTGGCATGGGCTAGGTCGGTGAGGGCAAGAACAATGTCCACCAGACCAAGAAGCTGGCCGATGAGGACATCAAGGCCTTCCGCGACGTTTCAACATCCCGATCCCGGACAGCCAGATTGCCGAGCTGCCTTTCTACAAGCCAGCCGACGACACCCCGGAGATGAAGTACCTGCACGAGCGCCGCAAGGCCTTGGGCGGTTACCTGCCCAAGCGCCGCGAAAAGGCCGACGAGCAGTTCACCGTGCCTCCGCTGGACACCTTCAAGGCCGTGCTCGAAGCCACGCCGAAGGCCGTGAGATCTCGACCACGCAAGCCTATGTGCGTTTCTTGACCCAGCTGCTGCGCGACAAGGAAATCGGCCCCCGCGTGGTGCCCATCCTGGTGGACGAGGCCCGTACCTTCGGTATGGAAGGCCTGTTCCGCCAGATCGGTATCTACAACCCGCATGGCCAGCAGTACACCCGGTCGACAAAGACCAGGTGATGTACTACAAGGAAGACACCAAGGGCCAGATCCTGCAGGAAGGCATCAACGAAGCGGGCGCATGTCCAGCTGGATTGCTGCGGCAACCAGCTACAGCCACAGCAACCGCATCATGATTCCGTTCTACATCTACTACTCGATGTTCGGATTCCAGCGCATTGGCGATCTGGCCTGGGCCGCTGGCGACCTGCAGGCACGCGGCTTCTTGCTGGGCGGCACCTCGGGCCGTACCACCTTGAATGGCGAAGGTCTGCAGCACGAAGACGGCCACAGCCACATCCTGGCGGCACCATCCCCAACTGCATCAGCTACGACCCGACCTTCTCGCACGAAGTGGCCGTGATCATGCACGAAGGCCTGCGCCGCATGGTGCAGAACCAGGAAAACATCTTCTACTACCTGACGCTGCTCAACGAAAACTATGCGATGCCAGGCCTCACGCCCGGCACCGAGGAGAAGATCCTCAAGGGCATGTACCTGTGCAAGGCCGGTGGCGCCGGCGACCTGCGCGTGCAACTGCTGGGCTCGGGCACCATCCTGCGCGAATCCTCTTTGCGCAAGAGCTGCTGGCTGCCGACTGGGGCGTGGACTGCCGACGTCTGGAGCTGTCCATCGTTCAACGAACTGACCCGCGACGGCCAGGATGCAGACCGCTGGAACCTGCTGCACCCGCTGGAAACCGCCAAGGTGCCGTTTGTGACCGCCGAGCTGGGCAACAGCACCGGCCGGTGATCGCCTCGACCGATTACATGAAGTCCTACGCCGAGCAGATTCGCCCCTTCATCCCGCGGGCCGCACCTACAAGGTGCTGGGCACGGACGGCTTTGGCCGCTCGGACTTCCGCCGCAAGCTGCGCGAGCACTTCGAGATCGACCGCCACTACATCGTGGTAGCCGCCTTGAAGGCGCTGGCCGAAGACGGCAAGCTGCCCGCGCAAAAGGTCGCCGATGCGATTGCCAAGTACGGCATCAACGCCGACAAGATCAACCCGCTGTACGCCTAAATTGCACCAGGAGACACCACAATGGCATTGATTGACATTCAAGTCCCCGATATTGGCGACTTCGCAGAAGTGGGCGTGATCGAGTTGCTCGTCAAGCCCGGTGACACCGTCGCCAAGGACCAGTCGCTGATCACTGTCGAGTCCGACAAGGCCTCGATGGAGATCCCGTCCAGCCACGCTGGCGTGGTCAAGGAAATCGTCGTCAAGATTGGCGACAAGGTGGCCGAAGGCTCGGTCATCATCAAGCTCGAAGCGGCCGATGCGGCCGATGCCGCTGCTGCCGCACCCGCTGCGCCGGCACCAGCCCCGCCGCTGCGGCAACCGCTCCTGCAGCTGCACCTACGCCAGCACCCAGGCTGCTGCTGCGCCTGCGGCCTCGGGCCCGGTCGAAGTGAAGGTCCCCGATATCGGTGACTTCAAGGATGTGGCCGTGATCGAGTGCTGGTCAAGGTGGGCGATACCGTCACCGAAGAGCAGTCGCTGTTCACCGTCGAGTCGACAGGCCTCGATGGAGATCCCATCGCCCGCCGCTGGTGTGTGTCAAGGAGCTCAAGGTCAAGCTTGGCGACACCATCAATGTTGGTGATCTGGTCGCCATTTGGAAGGCAGCGCCGCTGCTGCTCCAGCGTCCGCACCGGCTACGCAAGCACCGGCGGCAGCTGCGCCGGCTCCCGCTGCCAGCGCACCTGTCCCTGCTGCAGCACCTGTCGCCGCACCGGCTGCAGCTGTTCCCGCCCACAACCCCACCGTGCCGCCCTCGGGCGCGATGCCCTATGCATCGCCATCGGTGCGCAAGTTTGCGCGTGAGCTGGGTGTGCCGCTGGACGAGGTCAAGGGCTCGGGCAACAAGGGCCGTATCACCGCCGATGACGTGCAAGCCTTCACCAAGCAGGTGATGGCTGGTGCCGTGCAGACGAAGGCACAGGCTGCCAAGGCGCCTGCCGGTGGCGGCTCTGGCGCAGGTCTGGATCTGCTGCCATGGCCAAGGTCGATTTCAGCAAGTTCGGCGCTGTCGAGCGCAAGGACCTGTCGCGCATCAAGAAGATCTCGGGCGCCAACCTGCACCGCAATTGGGTGATGATCCCCCACGTCACCAACAATGACGAAGCCGACATCACCGAGCTCGAAGCCTTCCGCGTCTCCACGAACAAGGAAACGAGAAGAGCGGCGTCAAGGTCACCATGCTGGCCTTTGTGATCATGGCCCTGGTCTCTGCACTCAAGAAGTTCCCTGAGTTCAACACCAGCCTCGATGGCGACACCCTGGTCTACAAGCAGTATTTCAACATCGGCTTTGCCGCTGACACGCCCAATGGCCTGGTGGTGCCGGTGCTCAAGGATGCCGACAAGAAGGGCATCATCCAGATCAGCGCAGAAATGGGTGAGCTGGCCAAGAAGGCACGCGATGGCAAGCTGGGCGCGGCCCGACATGCAAGGCGGCTGCATCTCCATCTCGTCGCTGGGCGGCATTGGTGGCACGCACTTCACGCCTATCGTGAATGCCCTGAAGTTGCCATCCTGGGCTGTCCAAGTCGGCGATCAAGCCGGTGTGGGACGGCAAGCAGTTTGTGCCACGCCTGATGCTGCCACTGAGCCTGTCGTACGACCACCGCGTCATCGATGGCGCCTCGGCCGCACGCTTCAATGCCTACCTGGGCCAGGTGCTGGCGGACTACGCCGCATCATCCTGTAATCGGAGACGCACACTATGGCAATCGTAGATATCAAAGTCCCCGACATGGTGATTTCGCTGAAGTGGGCGTGATCGAGCTGCTGGTGCAGCTGGCGACACGTCGCCAAGGACCAGTCGCTGATCACCGTCGAGTCGGACAAGGCCTCGATGGAGATCCCGTCGAGCCATGCCGGCGTGGTCAAGGAGCTCAAGATCAGATCGGTGACAAGGTCGCTGAAGGCTCAGTGATCCTATCGCTGGAAGCCGCAGAAGGCGCAGCTGCTGCCCCCGCACCTGCTGCTGCACCTGCAGCCTCGTCGCCCGCTCCGGCCCCTGCAGCAGCGGCGCCTGCTCCCGCAGCGCAGTCCGCACCAGCTGCAGCGCTGTCCCCGGTGGCCAGCAACTACAGCGGCCAGGTCGATGAAGACTGTGACGTGGTCGTGCTCGGTGGCGGGCCAGGCGGCTACTCGGCCGCCTTCCGCGCCGCTGACCTGGGCCTCAAGGTGGTGCTGGTCGAGCGCTACAAGACGCTGGGCGGTGTCTGCCTGAACGTGGGTTGCATCCCCTCAAAGGCTTTGCTGCATGTGGCTGCCGTGATGGACGAGGTCAAGCACC
The DNA here is from genome assembly GCF_042647185.1 of Comamonas sp. JC664. Lineage (NCBI taxonomy): Bacteria > Pseudomonadati > Pseudomonadota > Betaproteobacteria > Burkholderiales > Comamonadaceae > Comamonas > Comamonas sp. JC664. The sequence goes on along the minus strand of NZ_JBHRUZ010000023.1, from coordinate 13,234 downwards.
TGGACGTGGCGGTATCAAGTTCGCCGCGCCCGAGGTCAATATCGACCAGCTGCGCGCCCACAAGGATAAGGTCATCGGCAAGCTGACCGGCGGTCTGGGCCAAATGGCCAAGATGCGCAAGGTCACGATCGTGCGCGGCTATGGCAATTTCGTCAGCGCCAACCACATCGAAGTGCAGGAAACCTCGGGCGATGGCCAGGAGCAGACCGGCGCCAAGAAGGTCGTGCAGTTCAAGAAGGCCATCATTGCTGCAGGCTCGCAAGCCGTGCATCTGCCCTTCATGCCCAAGGACGAGCGCGTGGTCGATTCCACGGGTGCGCTGGACCTGAAGGCCGTGCCCAAGCGCATGCTGATCCTGGGCGGCGGCATCATCGGCCTGGAAATGGGCACCGTCTACAGCACGCTGGGCGCACGCCTGGATGTGGTCGAGATGATGGATGGCCTGATGCAAGGCGCTGACCGCGATCTGGTCAAGGTCTGGCAGAAGATGAACGCGCCGCGCTTTGACAACATCATGGTCAACACCAAGACCGTGGCCGCCGAAGCAACGCCCGAAGGCATCAAGGTCTCGTTCGAGCCAGCCAAGGAGGCGTCACCGTGCCCGAACCCCAGGTGTACGACCTGGTGCTGCAAGCCGTGGGCCGCACGCCCAATGGCAAGAAGATCGGCGCAGAGGCTGCAGGCGTGTCCGTGACGGACCGTGGCTTTATCAATGTCGACATCCAGATGCGCACCAATGTGCCCAACATCTTCGCGATCGGCGACATCGTGGGCCAGCCAATGCTGGCACACAAGGCTGTGCACGAAGCGCATGTGGCCGCCGAAAGTCATCGCCGGTGAGCTGCAAGGCAACAAGGAGCTGGCCGCTGCCGCTTTCAATGCCCGCGTGATTCCATCGGTGGCCTATACCGATCCTGAAGTGGCATGGGTGGGTCTGACCGAAGACCAGGCCAAGGCCCAAGGCATCAAGGTCAAGAAGGGCCTGTTCCCCTGGGCTGCCTCGGGCCGCGCATTGCCAATGGCCGCGACGAAGGCTTTACCAAGCTGCTGTTCGACGACTCGCCCGAAGCCCATGGTCACGGCAAGATCCTGGGCGGCGGCATGGTTGGCACGCACGCCGGCGACATGATCGGCGAGATAGCACTGGCCATCGAGATGGTGCAGACACTGTGGACATCGGCAAGACCATCCACCGCACCCGACCTTGGGCGAGAGCATTGGGATGGCGGCCGAAGTGGCCCATGGCACCTGCACCGATGTGCCGCCAGCGCGCAAGTAAGACCAGCCGGTCTTGATCTAATCCGCAAAAGACAGCCTACGGGCTGTCTTTTTTTGCCTGTGCGCCCAGTGTTCAATGCCGTGCAGACCACGGCATGGGTTTACTCATAGTCAAACTCCGCCCGGTACTCATCCGGGTTGATGCCTTCGGCGCGCAGCGGCTCCACCAGGCGAAAGCGCGTGACCTTGGCCGATTGCGGTGATATAGCCTTTGATGACCCACTCGCGGGTGACAGGGCTGCGCGCCTCTGGGCCAGCTGTTCGATGATGCGCGTGGTCTTGCGCCGGGCCAGCATGCGAAAGAACGCCGGTACATGGGCGAGCAGGCGCTGGAGCAGGTCCTCGGCATCGGCGGTCCATTCGCCTTGCTTGGGCAGCTCGGGCACAAAGCCCCATTCGTCTTCTGTCAAGGCGCGCCACAGCACGATGGCATGGCCATCGGCATCGCTCACGCAGGCCATTTCTTCGAGTTCAGGGGTGCGCATCGGCGCATAGCGTGAGGTGCTGCCTGCCGCCAGCAGGCTTTGGTAGGCCTGGGCCACATCGGCCACCTGCAGGCGCAGGCTCGTCTGCGACTCCACCTTGGGCACCTGCAGCAGCCGCAGCAGAGCGCTGCCGGTGTCGATATCGACATAGCCCTCGCCGCTGCGCGCAGCGGCAAAGCCGATCACATCGCGCCAGAGATGCGTGGCCTTTTCCAGATCGCTGCAGGGAAGGACAAGGTGGCTGATTCCAAAAAACATGGCATACGCTGTGAACAATAAGAGCGCCGATGATAGCGGCCTGCGTGCCGTATCGATCAGAACTGATCGATGCGTACATGCGAGGCGCCACCCACTCGCAGTTGTCTTGGTGACAGGCGAGGCGGCCAAGGCGAGTCAGGATGGGCGAAGATTCCCGGCTAGAAAAAGCCTGCGCAGCGCATCGGCACTTTCTGCCACAGCGCCTGCTGCTCTTGAGGAGACCCACCCCATGACCCCCCAGCGTTTGCCACTACCGCCGCATTGGCCATTGCCGCCAGCTTGGCCGCCGCTGCCATGCCAGCAGCCGCTGCCTACCCGGACAAGCCCATCAAACTGATCGTTCCGTTCCCACCGGTCAGGCCACCGATATCTTTGCCCGCGCGCTCGCCGAGAAACTGGGCCAAAAGCTGGGCCAGCCGCTGGTTGTAGAGAACAAGGCCGGCGCGGGCAGCAATATTGGCTCCGAGCAGGTCGTCCGCAGCGCCGCCGACGGCTATACCTTGTTGGTCGCGGGCAGTGCAATGGCAGTCAACCAGACGCTCTACAAAAAGGTGAACTTTGACCCCCGAGTGGACCTGGTCGGCATCGCTTGATCGCCAAGGTGCCGCCTTGTCTTTCTGGCCAACCCGGCCAGCGGCATCAAGAGCATGAACGACCTGGTGGCCAGGGCGCGGGCCGAGCCGGGCAAGCTGAGCTATGCCAGCGCCGGTATTGGCGGCACCCAGCACTTGAGCGCGGAGATGGTCAAGGCTCGTGCTTCGCTGCAGATCGAACATATTCCCTACAAGGGCAGCGGCCCGGCCCAGGCGGTTTTTCTGGGCAAACCAGGTGCCGTTGATGGTCGACTCAGTCACAGCCGCGCTGGCCATTATCCAGGCTGGCAAGGCCGTGCGCTGGGGGTGACGTCAGCCACACGCTCCAGCCAGTTGCCCCAGGTACCAACGATTGCTGAATCCGGCCTGCCGGAGTTCAAGGGCTTTGAGGCGGTCGGTTGGCTGGGCCTGATGGCCCCCAAGGACACGCCCAAAGCCATCGTCGACAAGCTGAACCAAGAGACGGTGGCCATCCTCAACAGCCCCGAGATGCAGAAGTTCATTCGCGACCGGGGCTCCGAGCCCGCGCCGACCAGTGGCCCGGAGATGGACCGCTTTGTCGCCAGCGAAATTGCCGAATGGGGCAAAGCGGTCAAGCAGTCGGGCGCGACCGTAGAGTAGGGCGTCGCCATCGGCCTCGCCGGCCAGTGCAGGCCGGTTCGCAGTCAGAATCCTTACGGGCTGCCGACCATGTCACCCATGCGTCCCCGTGCCTGGGAGCGCTTTTCTACACTCTTTGTCGCCTATAGACTGAAATGGAGACAAAGAGATGGTGTTGACGCGCAGAAGCATGCTGCAAGCGGGGGCTGCCACGGCAGCTGGTGCATGGATGGGGGCGGGCGCATCGCTGGCCCATGCCAGCAAGACCTTTCCCACCGGGCGATCAAGCTGGTGGTGGCTTTTCCGGCCGGCGGCCCCACGGATCTGACGATGCGCCAGCTCGCTGAGAACGCCGCCAAGGTGCTGGGCCAGCCGATTGTCGTGGAAAACCGCCCGGGTGCGGCAGGATCTCTGCCCGCTACCCAGTTGCAGAACACCGCAGCGGACGGCTACACTATCGCCCAGTTGCCGATGAGCGTGATGCGCCTGCCCTTTACCACCGGCCTCAAATGGAACCCGGTGGAGGACCTGAGCTACATCATCAATGTCACCGGCTATGCGTTCTGCATGGTGGCCAGCACCCAGTCCGGGCTCAAGAGCTGGCAGGACGTGGTGGCCTGGGCAAGGCCAATCCTGGCAAGCTCACGCTGGGCAATACCGGCACCTACACCTCGCCCCATGTCACCTCGGCCATCATTGCGCAGCAGCTGGGCCTGGATGTCGTGCATGTACCGTACAAGGGCTCGTCGGAGCTGATGCGTGCCACGATGGCGGGTGAGGTGATGGTCGCGGCCGACACCAGCGCCGTGATCCCCTATGTGGACCAGGGCCGCATGGTCGCCTTGAACGTCTGGACCGAAAAGCGCCTGCCGACCTTGCCCAACACCCCCACCTTGATCGAGCTGGGCCTGCCGACCACGCAGTACTCGCCCTTTGGCCTGGTGGGCCCCAAGGGCATGCCCGCCGATGTGCAAGCGGCCTTGCACAAGGCCTTCAAGGAAGCGATGGAGATGGAAAGCTACCAGGCCATGCTGCAGCGCTTTGAGATGCTGCCATCTACATGAACAGCGCCGACTACAAAAAGTTTGCCGCCGAGTCCACCGTCAAGGAAAAGGCCGTTCTGGCCAAGCTGGGGCCGCAGGCTTGATGGGGCTGTGATGGCTGTCTGGGGGCAGTTTTCCTGAAAGCTGTATTTATATACAGTATTTGCAGAAAACTACTCTGGTCTGAATAGCGCCGCCATGCGTCCCGGAGGGGCGCGCTCCCAAGGAGGATCACTCCCATCTTGGTGAACGCGAGGAGATTTTGCTAGAATACTGTACATATACACAGTATTTATGCAAACCCTCACCAAACTCCAGATCCTGGCCGATGCCGCCAAATACGATGCCAGCTGCGCGTCGAGCGGCAGCAAGCCCCGCAACTCCCTGGGCGGCAAGGGATGGGCTCGACCGAGGGCATGGGCATCTGCCACAGCTATACGCCCGATGGCCGCTGCGTGTCACTGCTCAAGATTCTGCTGACCAATTTCTGCATCTACGACTGCCGCTACTGCATCAACCGCAAAAGCTCCAATGTGCAGCGTGCCCGCTTTAGCGCGGCAGAGGTGGTGGGCCTGACCTTGGATTTTACCGCCGTAACTGCATAGAGGGCCTGTTTTTGTCCAGCGGCATCATCCAGTCGTCGGACTACACGATGGAGCAATTGGTGGAGGTGGCGCGCAGCCTGCGCGAGGACCATGATTTTCGCGGCTATATCCACCTGAAGACGATTCCGGATGCTGCCCCTGAGTTGCTCGCCATGGCAGGCCGCTATGCCGACCGGCTCAGCATCAATATCGAGCTGCCACCCAGCAGGGCCTGCAGCAGTTGGCGCCCGAGAGGATGCCGTAGGTATTGCCGCGGCCATGCACCAGGTGGCCGAACATATCGAGCTGGCCCGGCAGCAGACGCAAGACCAGCAGGGCAGCAAGCTGGTATCGCTGCCCCGCCAGCGCCAGGCAGCCCGGGCCGCAGCGCCCAGCTATGCGCCCGCTGGCCAAAGCACACAGATGATAGTGGGCGCCGACAGTGCCAATGACGCCACCATCTTGCGCACCAGCAGCGCGCTCTACACCGGCCAGCGCCTGCGCCGCGTCTACTACTCGGCCTTCAGCCCCATCCCCGATGCATCGTCCGATCTGCCGCTGCAGGCGCCGCCGCTGATCCGCGAGCACCGGCTCTACCAGGCCGATTGGCTGATGCGCTTCTACGGTTTCAGCCCTGCCGAGATCACTGCGCCAGCCGCCGGCGGCATGCTCGATCTGGAGCTGGACCCCAAGCTCGCCTGGGCGCTGTCGCAGCGCCAGCATTTCCCGGTGGACCTGAACCGTGCGGCCAAGGCATGGCTGCTGCGGGTGCCGGGCTTGGGCGTAGGCAGTGTCGAGCGCCTGCTCGCTGCCCGCGGGTGCGCCGGCTGCGGCTGGCCGATCTGCAGCAGCTGCGCGTTGCCACCAGCAAGGTGCTGCCTTTTGTCGAGTTGGATGACTACCACCCGCCGCTGGCCATGCTCGACAGTCCCAGCTTGCGCCAACAGCTGCTGGCCCAGATGGGGCAGGGCGCGGTGCAGCGCCGGCACAGCGGTATGCAGTTGGCGGCTGCCGCGCAGATGGCGCTGTTTTGAGGAGGCCCGGCATGCAGGCAGAGAACGACAGCTTGACCGTAATGTTGGAAGCACCGGACGACTTTGCCGGCTTTCGCCAAGCGGCGCGGGTATTGCTGGCCCTGGGCGCAGCGCCCGAGGTGGTGCATTGGCGCTGGACGGATGAACTGTCCACCCAGGCCGAGGATGGTGATTTGTTTGCGGATGCTGGGGCAGCCCATGCTGCGGCTGCCGGTGCTTGGGTTGCCGATGCGCCGGCCCGCGTTATTACCCCCGATGCGTTGGACCGTTTGACCATTGCACCCGGCCAGCCGGTGCATATCGCAAACCCCAGCTGGCTGTGCTGCGCCATGCCTGCTGCCACCGCAACCCGGGCCGCTTTATGCTGTGCTACCGCTGGTTGTGGCGGCTGCAGTGCATGCCAGCCTGGCAGGCGATGCGCTCGATGCCGATTGGCGCGAGATCGAACGCCTGGCCCGTGCGGTGGGGCGAGAGATCCACAAGATGCATGCCTTTGTGCGCTTTCGGCCCGCGCAGGACGAGAAGGGCGCACCGTTGCATGTGGCCTGGTTCGAGCCCGAGCACCACATCGTGCGCGCGGCCTCGGGCTTTTTTTAGGGAGCGCTTTAGCAATATGCGCTGGGCGATTCTGACGCCAGGCTGCAGCGTGCTCTGGGACCAGGAATGCCTGCAATGGGGGCCTGGCGCCACGCAAGCCCAGCACCGGGCCCCGATGCGGGCGAGGCGCTGTGTTGGCCTATTAACAATCGACCTTCACCCGGCGCGGCTCAAGGAGCAGGCCATGCTGCGCGAAATGCCGCGCCGCTACTGGAAGAACCTGCCCGAGACGCAGCTGATCAGCGGCCTGGTCGCAGGCGCACGCAGCCGCACCGGGCTGATGCTGGCGGCGCAACCAGCAGCGCAGCGCGCCTGATCAGCCCTGCGGATCTGCAAGATCAGTGCAGCGAAACGTCTTCGCGGCGCACATGGTCATTGGCCGTGCCCGTGGGGCGGCTGGACCAGTAACCGGCCAGCAGCGAGCCAGAGATGTTGTGCCAGACCGAGAAAATGGCGCCCGGCAGCGCGGCCATGGGGCTGAAGAACTTGGCGCCCAGGCTGGCTGCCAGGCCCGAGTTCTGCATGCCCACCTCAATGGCCAGGGTACGGCAGACCGATTTGTCAAAGCCCAGCAGGCGACCGCCCCAGTAGCCACCCAGGTAGCCGATCAGGTTGTGCGCAATGACGCCCGCCAGCACGACGCCGCCGACTGGTAGCAATGGCGGTCACGGCTCAAGGCCACCACGGTGGAGAGCACCAACAAGATCGCCACCATCGATACGAGCGGCAGCAGGCGCTCTACGCGCTTGATCTGCGCATGCCAGAAATGGTTCAGCAGCAGGCCCAGGCCAATGGGCAGCAGCACGATCTGCGCAATTTCCATCAAAAGCGCGCTGACCGGCACGTCGATCGAGGCCGAGATATACAGGCGCGCGAGCAGCGGCGTGGCCACAATCCCCACCAGGGTCGACAGCGCACTGATCGTCACTGACAGCGCCACATCGCCTTTGGATAGAAAAATCATCACATTCGAAGAGGTGCCACTGGCCACGCTGCCCACCAGCACCATGCCTGCGGTCAGCTCGGGCGGCATGTTCAGCGCCTTGGCAATCAGCCAGGCCGCTAGCGGCATGATGAGGTAGTGCAGGAACAGACCCGCCGCAATCGGGGCCGGGCGCTGCAGCACGCGGCTGAAATCGGCCACGCGCAGGGTCACGCCCATCGCAAACATGATCAGCATCAGCAGCTGGGCAATATGGGGCTTGAAGCCCAGGAAGGCCGAGGGCGCGCTGTAGGCGATCAGCGCCATCACAGCCGCCCAGACGGGGAAAAGACGGGTCAACAAGGCAAGCACGGATATATCCAGACCAAAAACGGGCCCCAGGTTGTGCGGAGGGACAAATCCGGATGCACAGGGGCCAAAAAGCAGGGAGTGGCTGATGCGTGGTCGCGGCTGCGCTGTCACGCTCGTCCGCCGGGCAAGGTGCCCGACCAGGGATAGCGGACCGGGGCAGCAAAAAGGGCGGTGAACGCGGCGCTACCGGTGGGTAGCGGGCAGGCGCTGGGAGCTTGTGGCTGGCCGCATCAGAGCCGCGATCATACGGTTACGGCTGCAACTGGTTGGGGCGGGCGGCGGGGTGGCATCACTGCGCAGTCGGATATTGGCGCGCACTGCCTGGCGGTGCTGGGGCAGGTGCGGGCACCGGGCTTGCCAGTGCAGCTTACCGATGGGATGCTGGCATCTTTTGTACCCACCGCATGCTACGTTCCAAATAGCACGCTTGGGCGCCAATGCAGGGCTGGGTGCTCGGCACACCTGCCTGGTAAAAAGAGCGGCTCATGCGGCCTGCATTGTAGGACTGAAGGCTTTTTGTGCCCAGCGCCGGCATGCTGTGTGGTGGCAATCGGCAGATCATCCAGTAAAGTTGTTGAGATTGGTTAACGATCTGATGCATAAGTGCAACAAGGTGCCTGGGCACCACGCTGGTGCATCCCCTGCCTCGCAGTGCCTGCCACGGTCTGGCTTTTGAAGCTGGCCACGTCAGACAGCGGCACTGCCAGGCGATCTACAGCTCTGTGCCCTGCGGCCATGCATGCAGGACACACTTTTTGGAGGAGGGTGCAGATATGCCACCCCAAGCAGCATCTTCCATGCCGCTGCCGCAGATCGGCGGCTGGCTTGAACACAGTGTGGGCCCCTTGATGAGTTGGTGCGTGCTGGTTGCAGCTGCGGCACTTGCCGGGCACGCGGTTTTCCGACTCACCGGTTTTCGCGCATGCTGGGCTATACAGTGGTGGGCCTGCTCGCTGGCTGGCTGGGCTTTGGCGATCTGCCCTGGCCGCTGCAGGGCAACACCCAGGTGCTGCTGCACACGGCAGTGGGCACCAGCATGCTGATTGCGGCCTCGCAAATCTCCCTGAAATGGCTGATGCGACAGCCATTTTTGCTGTTGCAAAGCCTGGTCGAATCGATGGCCGCTCTGGTGCTGGTCACGGCCACTTTGCAATTGCTGGGCATGGGTTGGGCGGTGTCGCTAGGGGTAGGGGTGGTGGCCATGGTGGCCTCGCCCTCGGTGCTGCTGCGCATCTCGGCCGACCTGCGCTCCAGTGGCGCCGTGACCGACCGCAGCTTGCTGATGGCCACCTTGGGCTGCATATATGCGCTGGTGCTGGGCCTGGTGGTCACCGTGGCCTGGTCGCCCGTCGCGGGCACGGATGCGCAATCGGGCCTCGTGCTGACGGCAGCTGGCATGGGCCACTTGCTGTGGAGCCTGGGTTTGACCCTGCTGTGGGCGCTGCTGACCACCGCCGCGCTATGGCCGGTGCTGCGCTGGCGATCGTCGCGCAGTGATTCCACGGCGCTCTACATGCTCGCGGTGCTGGTCGCTGCCAGTTTGCTCGCGGAGCGTCTTGGCGGCTCGGCGGCGCTGGGCTTTGTGCTGGCCGGTGTCATGCTGCGCAACCTGAGCCCCAAGCCCATGGTCTGGCCCTCGGCCTTTAGGCCGGCAACACCATGCTCAATTTGCTGATGTTTGTGCTGGTGGCCAGCATGGCCGGCCAGATTGCACCCAGCGCGGCGCTGATCAGCCTGGTCGCTGCCGTCAGCCTGGCGCGGCTGCTGGGCAAGATGGGCGGCGTGCTGCTCTTGGGCGCGGGCACCGGCATTGGCTGGTTGCGCCAGTGGCCGGTGGCCTGCGCACAGTCGCCCAGCTCGGCCTGGCCTTGCTGCTGGCTTCGGCCAGTGGCGCAATGGGCTGCGATCAACCCGGAAGTGGCAGTGAGCGTGTCGTCCATCGCGCTGCCGATGATTGTGCTGTGCGAGGTGATTGGCGTGCTGCTGGCCTCGCTCGCTTTGTGGCGCAGTGGCGAGGCGCACCGCGGCATCGGCCTGTCTGCCCTCACCAGCAAGGAGAAACGCCATGACGCTTGAAGCCTTCCACCAGTCCGAGGCCTTGACGCTCGGCGTCGAGCTGGAGCTGCAGCTGGTCAACACCAACCACTATGACCTGACACTTATGCGCCCGATATGCTGGCCTTGCTGAAAAACGCGCAGGTGCCCGGCTCCATCGTGCCCGAGGTGACCACGAGCATGATCGAGATATCGACCGGCATCTGCACCGACGCCCAGGACGCCTACCAGCAGCTGAGCGTCACGCGCGATGCGCTGGTCAAGGCGGCAGACAAACTCAATATTGCGCTGGCCGGCGGCGGCACGCACCCGTTCCAGCAGTGGCACCAGCAGCGCATCTACAACAAGCCGCGCTTCAAGGAGATCACCGCGCTCTACGGCTACCTCACCAAGCAGTTCACCATCTTTGGCCAGCATGTGCATGTGGGCTGCCCGGGCGCCGATGCGGCGCTGATGATGCTGCACCGCCTCTCGCGCTATATCCGCACTTTATTGCGCTGTCGGCCTCCAGCCCCTTGTGCAGGGGCAGGATACGGCCTTTGATTCGGCGCGGCTCAACTCGGTGTTTGCGTTTCCGCTCTCGGGCCGGGCGCCGTTTGCGCTGCACTGGGAGGACTTTGAGCGCTACTACGACAAGATGACCGCCACCGGTGTGATCCACAGCATGAAGGACTTCTATTGGGATATTCGGCCCAAGCCGGAGTTCGGCACGGTGGAGGTGCGGGTGTTTGACACGCCGCTGTCCATCGAGCGCGCCGTGGCGCTTGCTGCCTATGTGCAGGCGCTGGGCGCCTGGTTCCTGGCCGAGGAGCCGTTCGAGCCTAGCGAGGATGACTACCTGGTCTACACCTACAACCGCTTCCAGGCCTGCCGTTTTGGCCTTGAAGGCGCCTATGTGGACCCGGCAACCAGCGAGTCCTTTGGGCTGCGCGAGCATATCTTGCTGACATTGCAGCGCATCCAGTCCTATGTGCCGGAGAACAGCAAGGAGGCCTTGCAGCAGTTGCGCAAGACCGTCAACGAAGGCGTCAACGACGCGAGCCGCCTGCGCGAAGCCTATGCCCATGCCCAGCAGCTGCCTGAGGTGGTGCGCCAGTCGACCTTGCGCTTCCGGTACTGAGGCAAAACCGGCAATTAAATCCACCGGGTTGAAGGCCATCCGGGGCTGGCCTGCATTACAGTGCATGGGCCAGCCCTTCTTTTTGCCTTCACCCGTGTCTGAAAAAACTCTGCTGCTTATCCAGGTCGGCACACCGCCCGACGACATCCGTGCCCAGGTCGGCGATCTGCCGCTGTGGTTCTCCGCCGTCCTCGCCGCTGGGCCTGCCTTCCAGGTGGTGCGGGTGTTCGAGGGCGAACCCTTGCCGCCGCATGATGCACACAGCGCTGCGATCATCACCGGCTCCTGGGCCATGGTGACGGACCTGCTGCCCTGGAGCGAGGCGACCGCCCAATGGATACGGGAGGCGATGGCGCGGGACATGCCGCTCTTTGGCATTTGCTACGGCCACAGCTGATGGCCCATGCGCTGGGCGGCCGGGTGGACTACCACCCCCAGGGGCGCGAGATGGGGTGCCTGGATATTGCGCTGCTGCCAGGCGCAGAGCACGAGGCCTTGCTCGCTGGCTCAGGCCGGCACTTCAAAGCCAACCTGACCCATATGCAGACGGTGCTGGAGCTGCCGCCCGGCGCCGGGTGCTGGCCCGCTCGGCCCATGATCCGCACCAGGTCGTGCGCTATGGGCCCCATGCGGTGTCCACCCAGTTCCATCCGGAGTTCAGCCCGGCTGTGGCTGCCGCCTGCATCGAGCTGCGCGCGCAGGTGCTGCAAGCTGAAGGTTTTGACCCGGCGGCGATGCTCGCGCAGCTGAGCGACACGCCCGTGCCCCAGCAGATGCTGCAGCGCTTTGTGGCCGCCTATGCGGCAGCCAGCAGCTGCGCCGGCGCTGCAAGCGGCCCAGGTGCCTCAGGCCGAGACGATCTTGACGGTATAGCCCTTGCCGGAGGCGATCACCTCCATCAGGCGATCAATATTGGGATGCGCGCCGGGCGGGCCTTGCGTCATCCGTGTGCTCGGCAAAGATCGTGAGGCCTTCTTCGGCCGCTGCCACATTGATGCCGCCATGCTTGGCCGCCAGCGCGTTGTAGAACTTGACCGAACCGCTTTGCCCGGTGCATTGGGAATGGTGGCCGCCACCTGGCCATCGGCAGCGATCAGTTGCAGCTCGGCGATATGGTCGATGGAGGGCAGGGACTGGAGGTTGTCAGCAAAAGCCATGGGGATTCCTGGGCGCAAAGGTAGTATCAAAAAAATAGCTGCCGGTGCTTATTGCATGGGCAGCTCACGGGTTTTGTATTATGCAGCAGCGCTTGCCGCCAACGGGGGCTGGCAGCGCGCTCGCGCGCATTAGCCCTGGGCCTTGACCAGGTCCATGATAAAGCGCCAATGCGCCTCGTCCACCGGCGTGATCGACAGGCGATTGCCTTTTTGCAGCACGCGCATCTCTTGCAGCTCTGGGTACTGGCGCAGTGCAGCTACCGTGATCGGCCTGATCTTGCGCAGCGCCTGCACATCGAGCATCAACCAGCGCGGGGCCTCCGGCTTGGACTTGGGGTCATAGTATTTGGCTGCGGGTCAAACTGGCTGGTATCGGGCCGCAGCTGGCCTGCAATGCGGGCAATGCCGTAAATACCGGGCTCGGCGCAGCTCGATGCCAGTACAGCACACCGTCACCCACCTGCATGTCATCGCGCATGAAGTTGCGCGCCTGGTAATTGCGCACCCCATCCCAGGCAATGGTGGCATCGGGGGCGCTGAGCGCATGGTCGATCGCATAGTCGTCCGGCTCGTTTTTCATCAGCCAGTAGCGGGGGGATGCAGCATTCATGGTGTTCGTTGGTGAAGGGGCGGGAGCCATCGGGTTGCACGGCCTGGAGCCAGCCGCGCATGCATGCGCCATGCTAGCGATGCGCCGGCGCTGCTGCTGCCAGCACAGCCATGCGGGCCTGCGGATCACCGGCGGCGTTTATACGAGACAAGCCACAGCGGAATTGGCAGCAACATAGTACAATAGAGAGCTTTGCAAGCTTTTATAGCTTGGAGGCGTTGGCTGCCCTGGCAGCTGCGCCGTCAATATTGTGTGGGATGCTGGCTGTTGCGCCCCGTTGTCGGGCTGGCAGATTTCCACTTGGTTGCCTTGAAGGCCCTTGCCCCTTGGGTGGCGAGAGTTGGCAAGGCCCTCCCGAACCATGGAGAGAGCCACCGCTTGTTGGTGGCACTGAGAACAGCATGGCGAACCGGTTTCGCAATGCACCACTAGACAAGGATTCGTCGACTTATATGGCTAAAGAAGAACTGATTGAGATGCAAGGCTCCGTGACCGAAGTGCTGCCCGATTCGCGCTTTCGCGTGAA
>NZ_JBHRUZ010000022.1:0-23229 GCF_042647185.1 Comamonas sp. JC664 | reverse complement strand
ATGAGAAGCGCGGCGAGCGCTTCATGGTGCTGCTGTCTGCCGGCAATCTGTCGATCTCGCAATCGGTGCGCGAGATATTGCAGACCCAGCAGCTCGAAGACGAGAACGGCGGCCCGCCCATCACCATCTGGAACGCCAAGAGCATGTTCGATGCCACCCGCGTGCTGGGCGCTGCCGTGCGCCATATCCAGGAGCGCGATGGCAAGGCGCTCGAGCGCGCTGGCGTCGACTTCAACTGCAGCCTGGTGTTTGGCGGCCAGATCGCTGGCGAGAGCCCGCGCCTCTTTCAGGTCTAACTCGGCCGGCAACTTCATCGAGGCCACGGCCGAGACCCCCTACTTCCAGATTGGCGAGGCCAAGTATGGCAAGCCCGTTCTCGACCGCGTGCTGACGCCCAAGACCCCCCTCAATGAAGCGGCCAAATGCGCGCTCGTCTCCATGGACAGCACGCGCTCAAATCCAACCTGTCGGTGGGCCTGCCGCTGGACCTGGTAGTCTACGAAACCGACCAGCTCGCCTGCGACAACATCGCCTGCATCGACGAGTTCAACCAGTACTTCCGCATGGTGCGCAACACCTGGGGTGACAAGCTGCGCCAGGCCTTTGACAGCATCGACGACCCGCACTGGGACAGCGGTGATATGGCCGCATCGATCCAGCCGGCAACAGCGCCATCCGGCCGGTCAAAAAAATCACCAATTCAAATGTGATGCTCTAAAGCGGTAGTTGGTACGGAGTGCGCCAGCCTGCGCACAAACTATCAGCCATGCACCAGATTGGGGTTTTGCGCCAGCTGCTGGGCAATCGCACGGCAGGTGCGCAGCAGCGGCTGGATATAGGCGGCCTGCACATCTTCGCGCTGGCGGAACAGCAAGGTGCTGACGCTGATGGCGGCCACGGGGCTGCCGTCCGGCCCCAGCACCGCAGCGCCAAAGCAGTAAATGCCCTCTTCATTTTCTTGCGCATCGGTGGACCAGCCGCGTTGGCGCACTGCGTCCACCTGCTGCTGCAGCGCCTGCGCATCGCCCACCGTCTGCGCCGTCAGCGGCGCATAGCTCAGCTCTGCCATCAGCGCACTGGCATCGCCGGGAGGCAGCGCGGCCAGGTAGCCTTGCCCACGGCGGTGGAGTACAGGTTCACGCTGGTGCCAATGCGCGATGACATCTGCACGGCGCTGTCGCTCTCGAGCTTTTCGATATAGACCATGCTGTGGCCCGAGGGCACGGCGAAATGGATGGTCTCCTGCGTGGCATCGCGCAGATCACGCAACGCCTGGGTCGCTGCCATGCGCAGGCCCGAGCGGCTCCAGCTGCGGCTGGCCAGTTGTACCAGGCGCGGGCCCAGGTCCAGCAGCGCGTGCTCCCCACTTCCACCAACATGCGCTCGGCCTGCAGCGCCGCCACAATGCGGTGCACCGTCGGGCGCGGAAAACCTGTTGCCTTGGCCATCTCGGCAATGCCCAGCGGCTCGCTGCCATCTGCCACCAGCTGCAGGCACGCGCATGAACTTGGAAAACGCTGCCGTGCCGGCAACACTGCTTTCAGAAGACGAGTAGCCATGCGCCGTAGCATACCCCAGCGCAAGAGGGTTCAGGGTCGCCAGCTGCATGCACTGCGCGCTCTCCTGCCATTCGACGCATACAGAGGCCAAAGCATTCTTCTTTTCCATAGGAATGCGGTTCCATCCCTTCAACGGTGATGCCTTCCGAATGATCACTATGGAAAATCCATAGCCAGAATCGCGGCAGACCGCTACCATGGCGCATCCCCCCACGACACCGCTTCCCGCCCGCCATGCGCTTTGACCTGCAAGACCTGCGCCTTTTTGTCCATACGCTGGAGTCCGGCACCATCACCCAGGGGGCAGAGCGCTGCCATATCACCCTGGCATCGGCCAGCGAGCGCATTCGCGGCATGGAAGCGGTGCTGGGCGCGCCCTTGCTCCACCGCAGCAAGCGCGGGGTCACAGCGACCGAGGCGGGGGCCGTGCTGCTTGCCCCATGCCCGCCGCATGCTGCTGCAGATGGAGCAGCTCGCCGGCGACATGCAGGCCTTTGGCCAGGGCCTGGGCACGCGCATTGAGCTGCTGGCCAACACCTCAGCGATCAGCGAGCACCTGATTGCGCCGCTGGGCGCGTTTATGCAAGCCAACCCGCAGCTGCGCCTGGAGCTGCGCGAATGCACCAGCGATGCGATTGCGCGCGCGCTGATGGCCGGTGAGGCGGATATGGGCGTGCTCTCCAACGCCGTACCTGCGGGCAGCCTGCACACCCAGGTCTGGCGCGATGACCCGCTGGTGCTGCTGGGCACGACGCGCCTCTTGGCCGCCCTGCCCCAGGATGTGCAACTGCACCACCTCAAGGACATTGCGCTCCTGGGCCTGCTGCCCCAGCATGCGCTGCACCAGCTGATGGCCGCGCAGGCACTGCAGGCGGGCGTGGCGCTGCGCTACCGCGCGCTGGCCCCGCACCTCGAAGCCCTGTGCGACTGGGTCGCGATGGGCCTGGGCGCTGCGCTGGTGCCGCGCACCGCTGCCGAATGCGCCACCCTGCGCTGGGCCCCAGGCCCGGCTGCGCCTGCGGCCGCTGAGCGCCGACTGGGCCGCACGCCAGCTGGTGCTGGCCTGCCGCGACCCCGCCCAGCTGCCGCCCCAGGCGCTGCAGCTATGGACCTTTCTGCAGGAAGCGGCCCACTAGGCATTGCAGCGAGCGCCATCCACGGCCCGCATAGCCGACGGCCTGCCCGGCCTTTGTCCCCGGCGGGCCCATCTTGTGCAACACTTGCGCGCTTATGTTTTCCCGCCTCTCTGTTTACCTGGCGCCAGCGCTGCTGTGCGCTGCCGCCCCTGCCCTGGCTGCAGGCTTTGATGACTGCCCGCAGTTCTTCTCGGGCAAGCCGCCCAGCACCAGTGCCTACGGCCAATTGCGTCCTTTGTGTTTTGAAGAGTTTGCCGTGCTGCATTCGGGCCAGACCAAGACGCCGATCTTTGTGGCCCAGCGCCTGAACGCCCGCATGCTGGACCAGGCCAAGGACTTGAAGCGCAGCGACAAGTTTCTACGAAGAAGCCCGTCTGCCCGCGCGCGAACGCGCCCAGCTGTCGGACTACCGGCGCTCGGGCCTCAGCCGTGGCCATATGGCTGCGGCCGGTGACATGAGCACCAAGTACGGCAAGGCCCAAAGCTATTCGCTGGCGAATATGGTGCCACAGGACCCGACCCAGAACGGCAAGCCCTGGTCGCAGATCGAGCAGGACACGCGCCGCTACATCCGCCGCGCCAAGGGCGATGTCTTTGTCATCACCGGCCCGGTTTTTGGCAGGCAGCACCGCAACCATCGGTGACGGCCAGGTCTGGGTGCCCGATGCCGTGTTCAAGATGGTCTACGACCCAGCGACCGGCCATCGCTGGGTGCATCTGCAGGACAACCAGCCATCGACCAAGGCGGGCAAGCCCCTCAGCTACGCGGAGTTTGTGCAGCGCACGGGCATTCGCCTGCTGGACTGAGCACAGTCCCTGGCTCAGAAAAAAGGCCCATGCTGCAATGCGCAGACATGGGCCTTCGCGGGTGAATGGTGCGGCTCAGTGGTCGTTGGCCGCATCCAAAAACGCCGTGCCTTCGCTCAGCGGCGCAAAGCGGTAGGACGCGGCGTGCGGCTGAGTTTGAACCGGGCGCCCAGGCCGGTGTAGTCGCCCATCTTTCACAACCATCTCGCGGTGCGCGGTGTGCGGCGCTTGCAAGGCCTGCTCCACATTCAGCACCGGCGCGGCGGGCACGCCAATGGCCATCAGGTCTTGGGCCAGTTGCACGCCGTCGTGCGCGGCAAAGGCTTTTTTCAAGCAGCGGCTTGAGCACATCACGGTTTATTGAGCGTTGGCCGGCGGTGGCAAAGCGCGTGTCATCGGCCAGGGCCTCCTGCCCCAGGTGCTGGCACATCAGGCGGAAACTGGCGGTCATTGCCCACGGCCAGGAAAAATAGGCGCCTTGCCGGTGTTCACCACATCGTAGGGGTAGATATAGGGTGGGCATTGCCGGAGCGGCCGGGGATCTTGCCGTTCATGAACCAAATGCGGCATGCGGGTGCAAGAGCGAGATGCCCGCGTCGTACAGCGAGGCATCGACCAGCTGGCCCAGGCCGCTGCGGCCGCGCTCATGCAGCGCCAGCAGCACGCCAATGACGGCATTGAGGCCGGTGACCATGTCGACCACCGGCAGGCCCACACGCAGCGGGTCGCGGTCGGCCTCGCCGTTGATGCTCATCAGCCCGGCCATGGCCTGGATGGCCGCGTCATAACCGGGCAGGCTGCCCAGCGGGCCATCGGCGCCAAAGCCGGTGACGCGGCACCAGACCAGGTGCGGAAACTGCTGCTGCATCTGCTCGTAGCCAATGCCCCATTTCTCCATCGTGCCGGTCTTGAAGTTCTCGACCACCACATCGGCCTGCGCCATCAAAGCGCGCACCTGGGCCTGGCCTTCGGCACTCGCCAAGTCCATGAACTGCACGCGCTTGTTGCGGTTCAGACCCAGGTAGTACGAGGCCACGCCTTCGCGGAACGGCGGGCCCCAGCTGCGCGTATCGTCGCCTTGCGGCGGCTCGACCTTGAGCACATCGGCGCCATGGTCGCCCAGGATCTGGCCGCACAGCGGCCCGCCCAGAATGCGCGAGAGATCGAGCACCTTGATGCCCTGCAAAGCGCCTGCTTGGGCCGCCTGTGTTGTTGTCATGGTCCGTTTTTCCGTTTTCCGTTGGATCAGTCCAGCGTCACACCCGACTGCTGCACCACTGCCTGCCATTTGTCTACTTCAGTACCGATAAAGCGCCCCAGATAGGCGGCGACCGGTCCGGTGATGCCTCCAGGCCCTGCGCGGCAAAGGCCTTTTTCACACTGTCCGAATCCAGCGCCTTGGAGAAGGCCTGGTTGAGCACCTGCACACGCTCGGCGGCGTGCCCTTGGGGCGACGACACCGAAGAAAACACCCACGTCATACCCGGCCATGCCCTGCTCGGCCACGGTGGGAATGTCGGGCAAGGCGCTGGAGCGGCGCGCGTGGCTACGCCCAGCGGTTTGACCTTGCCTGCCTTGATATAGGGCATGGCCGTGAGGATATCGGTAAAGCTCATGTCGACCTGTCCCGCCAGCAAATCATTGAGCGCCGGGCCCGTGCCCTTGTAGGGAATGTGCTGCAGCTTGGTGCCCGCCAGGTTGTTGAACATGACCCCGGCCAGGTGCGACGAAGCGCCATTGCCGATGACGCGAAATTGAGCTTGCCGGGCTGGGCCTTGTCCAGCGCGATCAGGCCCTGCACGTTGTCGGCTGGCAGGCTGGCCTTCACCACCAGGATATTGGGCAGGTAGCCCCACATAGATGATGGGCGCGTAGCTGGTGCGCGGGTCGTAGCTGATCGACTTGTACAAGCTCTTGTTGATCGCCAGCGGCCCCGAGGTGCCGAACATGATGGTGTAGCCATCGGGCTTGGCGCGCGCCACATACTCGGCGCCGATATTGCCGCCTGCGCCCGCGCGGTTCTCCACCACTACGCTCTGGCCCAGCTCGCGCGTCAGCTCGGTCGCCAGAATGCGGGCCATCGCATCGGTGGGGCCGCCCGGTGGGAAGGGTACGGTGAACATGATCGGACGGTCGGGGAATTTGTCAGCGGCTTGCGCCGAGGCGATGCCCACGCCACCCAGCCCGGCCAGGCATGCGAGGGCGAGCGCCGCCGTGTTCAAGGAAAATTTTTGCATGTTTGTCTCCATGTATTGAGGGATGCAGGTCTGCTGCCTGCGTATTGATGGGGGTGTCTCTGCCGGTCTGCGTATCTGTTATTCAGTCCAGCCAATCAGCGGGAATGGCGTCGCTCGCCAACGGGTCGCGCGGCAACACGCGGTGCAGCAGCACCAGTTGCGACAGACGCAGGCGCTCGGGCCGAGTCGATCTGGCCGGCTTCCCAGGCCATCGCAATGGCGGTGGTGCAGTTGTACAGACCGGTGGCAGCCTGGCGGGCCAGCACCGCGCCGCCGTCTTGCGCGGCACGCTCGGCCAGCGCGCTGGCGCGGCCAGAGCGGCATCCAGCGTCTGGCGGTAGCCTGCGCTGATGCTGCAATGCGCCAGCAGGCCGTGCAGATAGGCCTGCAGCACCGGCACGAGCCTTCCCGCTGGATGGCGCGCACGACATCAAGCGCGACAATATTGCTGGTGCCTTCCCAGATGGAGCCCAGGTGGGCATCGCGCACCAGGCGCGGGTCCGTCCATTCCTCGATGTAGCCGCAGCCGCCGCGCACTTCCATCGCGTCACCTGTGACCTTGCGCGCATCGCGGCAGGCGCGGAACTTGATCATCGCGTCAGGATGCGCAGCAGCGCATAGGCCTCCTTGTCGCCCGCGTCCGAGCGCATCAGGGTCTGCGCGGTCTGGAACACCATGGAGCGCGCCTGCTCGGCGGGCACGCGCAGCTTGTCGAGCTGGCGCTGCATCAGCGGCATGTCCTGCAGGCGCTTGCCAAAGCCACGCGCTCGCTGGCGACAAACTCGGCTCGGCGACCGCGCGGCGCATCATGCCGGCCGAGCGCACACCATTGGACAGGCGCGAGTTGTTGACCATGTCGGCCATCTGCACAAAGCCCCGGCCCTGCTCGCCGATCAGGTAGGCCGTGGCGCCTTCCATGCGGATCTCGCCGCTGGCCATCGACTTGGTGCCCAGCTTGTCCTTGAGGCGAATGATGCGGTAGTGGTTCTGGCTGCCGTCATCGAGCTTGCGCGGCAGCAAAAAGAGCGAGATGCCCTTAATGCCAGCGGGCGCGCCTTCGACACGGGCCAGCACCATCGCAAACTCGGCATCAGGGTTGGAGCAGAACCATTTGTCACCCGTCACGCGCCAGCTGCCATCGGCCTGCGGTTGGGCCAGGGTCTGGGTGTTGGAGATGTCGGAGCCGGCGGCCTGCTCGGTCATGAACATGGCGCCCTGGGCCTGGCTGTCCCAGTCCAGCGACAGCAGCTGCGGCAGGTACTTGGCGACCAGCTCCGGCGCGCCGAACTTCTTCAAGGTGCGCGTGAGCGAATCGGTCATCGACAAGGGCAGCACAGGCCAAACTCGGACTGCACAAACAGATAGGTCAGCGCATATTTGACGATGGGCGGCATCTTGCCCTGCCAGCCCAGCATGTCGTCGCGGTGCGAAATCGCCTGCAAGCCGAACTCGCCATAGGCAATGCGTTCGAGCTCTTCATAGGCCGGGTGCTTGATGATGCGCTGGCGGTCTTCACCGGCGCGGCTGCGGTGCTCCAGGGTGGGCGGGTTCTTGTCGGCAATGCTGGCGAGCTCATCGATGCGGCCGCCTGCGAGCTCACCCAGCGCTGCAGATAGGGCTGCAGATGGGCCAGCAGGTCGGCGGGAAGGTAGAGCTGCAAAAGCTGCTGCAAAGCCGGGTCGGTGCTGTAGAAATTGCTGCCGTGGCGATCGGGCACGGGGTGCTCATGGGCCTGTGCCACTTGCGCCATGGCGCTGCGCTGGGATGGGTCCGGTGCGGACATGCGGGTCTCCTGATGGCGGGCTGGGCGGCGATGCTCTGCCGGCCCGCATGGTTAGGCGTGTTTTGTGCGCGGGTTCGCGCTCGGGTCGCGAGGTTTTGCGCCATTTCAGCAGCCAGTGCTATTCGCGTCAAATATTATTAAAATCTTTATCGATACGTATTAAATATAGATAGGAGCCTCCATGGAGCTGCGGCTGCTGAACTACTTTGCAACGCTGGCCGAAGAGCTGCACTTCAGCCGTGCAGCCCAGCGCCTGTCCATCTCGCAGCCGCCGCTGTCGGTTGCCATCCGCCAGCTGGAAGAAGAAATTGGCGCCGCGCTGTTTGAGCGCAGCAGCAAGGGCGTGCGCCTGAACCGCTGCCGGCGCCCACCTGCTGCCACGCGCGCGCCAACTGTTGGCGCTGGCCGGGCAGGCGGCGCAGGAGACGCGCGATGTCGGCCAGGGCGTGCGCGGCCATCTGCGCCTGGGCTTTGTCGGCTCGGCGCTCTACCGGGGCGTGCCCCAGGCTTTGGCCCATTTTCAGAACGCGCATCCGCAGGTGCGCATCGACATGCGCGAGCTCAACAGCGCCGAGCAGCTGCTGGGCCTGCAGCAGGCCGAGCTGGACATGGGCCTGGTGCATTCGGTGATGCTGCCCGAAGGCCTGCGCAGCCAGCTGCTGATGCAAGAGCCCTTTGTGGCCTGCCTGCGCGCCCGCATGCGCTGGCGGGCCATGCCGCGCTCGATCTGGCGCAGCTCAAGCACGAGCGCCTGGTGCTGTTCTCCAGCGCTGTCTCGCCGCTCTACCACCAGCGCATCTACCAGATGTGCATGGCCCATGGCTTTGCGCCCGAGGTGCGGCATGAGGTGCGGCACTGGCTGTCAGGTGCTGTCGCTCGTGTCGCTGGCCAGGGCGCGGCCATTGTGCCCGCCGCGCTGCAGCGCGTGGGCATGCCCGATGTGGTGTTCATCCCGCTCTTGGGCGAGCAGCCGCAGTCCGAGCTGCTGGCGGTCTGGCGCAGCCAGCCAGACAACCCGCTGGTGCACAAGCTGCTGCTCAGCCTGCAATCCGCCGTGCAGGCCGTGCAAGCCCCTGACCCAGGCGCCTGATCAACCCGTGTGGCCGCTCAGCACGGTGCGCAGCAGCAAATCATCGAGCGGCGCAAAGTCCACGCTCGGTGTCTGCGGCGCGGGGGCGGCTTCCAGCTGCGCCAAGGTCGTCTCGATAAAGGCATTGAGCACCGGCATCGCGGCACCATGCTCGGACTCCTTGGCCGCGCGCTTGACCACCAGCAGCGCCGCAATCGCGTCAAGCACGGCCGGGTCAGCGACCGTGCCATCGACCAGATCCTGAAAGCGCATCGGTGCCACGCCCCGGCCCTCGGCCAGCCACAGGCAGGCCAGCAGCGGGCGCAGCACATAGAGGTATTTCTTGAGCCGCACCGTCTCGCCCTGCAGGTACTCGCGGTAGTTTTTTGCGCGCCATGTGCAGGTAGTGGTAGTGCGTGCGCTCGGGTAGTGCACGCGCTCGATGGCGGCGCGCATGTCGGCCACAAACAGCGGATCGGCCTGGTAGACCACGGGAGAATCAAACCATTCGATCAAGGTGGCATTGCCCTTTTTGAGCAGGCCCAGCGCCTGCGCAGCTCCCAGCCATTGACATCGAAGACATCGAGATAGGCAGCTCGATCACATCGCGCTGCTCGCTCACGCTCAGGTACCAGGGCAGGCGCGGTGCATAGATAAAGCGCACATCGTAGTCACTGTCGGGCGATGCAAAGCCCCAGCCCCGGCTGCCGGACTCGCAGGCAAACAGAATGCGCACCTGGTGCTCGATCTCGATCTGCGCCAGCTTGGCTTCGATGTCGGCGCGCACTGCCGGGTCGATGGGGTGCACTTGCTCTTGCCAGGCTTCGGATGGGTTCACGCTCGCTCCCTTCAAAAACCGTTGATCTTGCCAGAACCGGTGCGACCCAGCCCTGACCCGAGCCGCACTGGCTGCATAGGCAATGCGAATGCATCTGCTTACAGCCCGCATCCAGAGCGGTGCTACATGGGCATTTGCTGCTTCGCAACCAAGCGCACGCAGACACGCGATACTGCAGGCTTCGCAAACTCACCCGAGAACAAGAACAAGCAAGGCCATCCCGACGTCGTCGACTACCTCAAGGACCTGCTGCGTGGCGAATTGGCCGCACGCGACCAGTACTTTGCCCACTCGCGCATTTACGAAGACCAGGGCTTTACCAAGCTGTTCACCCGCCTGGACCATGAGATGCAGGAAGAGACCCAGCATGCCGACGCACTGCTGCGCCGCATCCTGATGCTGGGCGGCCGCCCCGATATGCGCCCCAAGGAATTCACGCCCGGCGCGACCGTGCCCGAGATGCTGCAAAAGGACCTGGACACCGAATACGAAGTGCGTGCCGGCCTGCGCCAGGGCATGGAACTGTGCGAGAAGCACAGCGACTATGTTAGCCGCGACATTCTGCTGGCCCAGCTGCGCGACACCGAAGAAGACCATGCCTACTGGCTGGAAAAGCAACTCGGCCTGATCCATATGATGGGCCTGCCCAACTACCTGCAAAGCCAGACCTGATTGGTACGGCGCCGTGCGCCACCAAAGCGCACCGCCCCATGCATAAGGCCGCCAGATTTGATTCTGGCGGCCTTTGTTATTGCGGCATGTAGCTTAGAACCTGTTCAAAGTCTCCTCGCGCCGCGACAGTGTCTTTGCGAGATGGGATGCGAGGGGGGCGCCCAGCCGCGCAATACCGCAGCAATAGCCCGGCTATTGCGGGATTTGCAACGACGCAGACCGCTCCCTAGCCGGGCGCCCCTTCCCGGGCAGCGCAAAGCCACTGTCCCTGCGGGTTGGAGTGAAATCGGGCGATTTCTGCGCGCTGGCACCTGCCAAAGGCTCTCAGGATGCCGCAGCAGGCGCCGCCGCATGCGCATCGAGCGCACCAGCGCGGCCAGCACCACGCCATAGGCGGGCACAAACAGCAGCAGGCTCACCGCCAGCTTGATCACATAGTCCACCAGTGCGATCTCCACCCAGTTGGCGGCCATGAAGGGGTCGGCACTGCGCCAGAAGGCGATGGAGAAAAAGGCAGCAGTATCGAGCGCCTGGCCAAACACCGAGGCGGCAGCGGGTGCCATCCACCAGGCGTGGCTCTTTTGGCGAATGCGGTCAAACACCTGGATGTCGAGCAACTGCCCCAGCACATAGGCGGCAAAGCTGGCCAGCGCAATGCGGAAGACAAAACTGTTGAAGTCTGCAGCGCCTCCCAGCCATTGAAGCGCCCTTCATGAAAGATGACGCCAACGATATAGGACACCAGCAGCGCTGGCAGCATGGCGCGGGTGATGACGCGGCGCGCCTCAGCCTTGCCAATGAGACGCACGGTCAGGTCGGTGGCCAGAAAGATAAAGGGAAAGCTGAAAGCCCCCCAGGTGCTGTGAAAACCCAACAGCGAGATGGGCAGCTGCACCAGGTAGTTGCTGGCAATGACGATGGCGATATGGAAGGCCACCAGCAAGGAGAGATAGAAGGGCACGCGCGAGACAGGGGTCTGCACGGCATGAGCGGAGTTCATGACATTCCTTTTTGGTCAATGGGGGCGAGGGAACCCATGGCTACGAAAAGTGGCCCAGGAACAATGCGGCGTTCCCAGGCACAAGGGGCCCGTATTGTATACGCGCTGCGCAAACCCGGGTGGCCACTGGGCCCAAGGCCGCCCCACCCGCTTTGCCAGCGCAGCGCAGCCGACACACACATTCAGTGACTATCGCGATAAAAAAACTGTACAAATAAACAGTTAGCAGGGATACTAGACACTGTTTATTTAAACAGTCACCCTAATCTATGGAAGTCTCTACCCCGATCGCCATCAGCCTGCAGGATTGCCACGGCATTGATCCCGCCCTCAAGCACCGCGCAGAAGCGCGCTTTGCCAGAGAGATCGGCAAGTTTTTCCCGATCAACAAGACATGCGCGAAGCCCTGAGTGCATTTACCGATGCCGCCGAAGGCGGTGAGATCTCCGCCCAGCAAGAGGTGCTGGCACGCGCCTGGCTCAAGGCCTTTGACAAGGCGCGGCAGGCGGGCTTTCAGGGGATTGGCGTGGAAGAGGCGTACTTCGACGTGCGCCTGGGCTAGGGACCCTCTGCAAAACTCCCTGCCGTGGTCTGAACGCGGTCTCGGGCGATCCGCTGCGTTGCCTTCCTCGGCAATAGCTACGGCTATTGCCTTCAAAAGACGCCTTGCGTCTCATCCCGATCCACGCCCATCCCGCTTGGCGAGGGTTCTGCAGAGGATCCTTTGGCGACACGGCCCTGGCGGCCTGGGCAGCCTGGCTTTACAGGCTGCTGCAAGGCTTCAGATTGGTTAGCCCCACAAAGGCTGGACGTTTGGAGTTTGAGCGCCCTGCCCGCTCCGCTCTATCAGCGCGCGCAGCTGAGCGATTCGCGCCAGCTGGGCTCCGTCACCATGCGCTTTTGCGACTGCAAGGTATCGCGGCAGAGGTTTTCCAGGGTGCTGCGGTTGCCCGGGTCATTCCAGTCCCAGGGGCTGGTGCCGGCAAAGGCCAGCGCTTGCTGCGCGCGCGGGCTTTGGCTGCGCACATCCTGCTCGATGCCCTGGTGCGCGGCCAGAAAATCGGCGCTGCTCTGGGCAATGTCTTCGGGCAGCAAGAAGCCCGCGCTTTCGCAGCGCTGCACCTGGTACCAGTTGTCCAGCGCATACATCACCGCGCCGTCGCAAGGCGTCGCCTGCGCAGTTGTCACCTCGGCAGAGGCTGCGCTGTCCGTGGCGCCACTCTGCACCTGCGCCAGGCTGGCACTGGCCATCACACCAGGCACCAGCAGCGCCACCACATATTTCCACATCGTCATCGGACTCATTTCTCCAGTCGGGCATTTCAAAACTTGGGCGCGCAAACCTGGCGCAGCCAGGCCCGCGGGCGCACAGGCGCCAGCCTGCGGCCAGCGAACATTGTGCATACCTCAGTTTTTTCTGCACGACGCAGCATGCATACCCCACGCAAATGGCGTAAAAAAACCCGCCGAAGCGGGTTGCAAGGGCAGAGGCTGCAAACCCCTGCACGCAGGCCAAAAGGCTTAGATCTTCTCGGCAACCTCGCGTATTCCGAGATTTCGTTGAAGTTCATGTAGCGGTATACGGAGGCCTTGTCGGCATCGATCACGCCCATTTCCTGGAGGTACTCTTCCTTGGTGGGCAGCTTGCCGATGCGCGATGCGATCGCGGCCAGCTCGGCCGAGCCCAGGAACACATTGGTGTTCTTGCCCAGGCGGTTGGGGAAGTTGCGGGTCGAGGTCGAGATGACCGTCGCGCCTTCGCGCACCTGGGCCTGGTTGCCCATGCACAGCGAGCAGCCGGGCATTTCGGTGCGGGCACCGGCGGTACCAAAGGCAGCGTAATGGCCTTCCTTGATCAGCTCGCTCTGGTCCATCTTGGTGGGCGGTGCCACCCACAGCTTGACGGGGATGTCACGCTGGCCGCCCAGCAGCTTGGCTGCAGCGCGGAAGTGGCCGATGTTGGTCATGCACGAGCCGATGAAGGCTTCATCGATCTTGGTGCCGGCCACTTCGGACAGGAACTTGGCGTCGTCTGGATCGTTGGGGCAGCAGACGATAGGCTCCTTGATGTCGGCCAGTCGATCTCGATGATGTGCGCGTATTCGGCGTCCTTGTCGGCTTCGAGCAGCTCGGGCTTGGCCAGCCAGGCTTCGACCTTCTCGATACGGCGCTGCAGCGTCTTGGAATCGGCATAACCGTCGGCGATCATGTTCTTCATCAGAACCACGTTCGAGGTCAGGTATTCCTTGATCGGCTCGGGGTTGAGCTTGATCGTGCAGCCAGCGGCAGAGCGCTCGGCGGACGCGTCGGACAGCTCGAACGCTTGCTCGACCTTCAGGTCCGGCAGGCCTTCGATCTCCAGGATACGGCCGGAGAACTCGTTGATCTTGCCGGCCTTGGCGACGGTCAGCAGACCGGCCTTGATCGCGTACAGCGGAATCGCGTGCACCAGATCGCGCAGGGTCACGCCCGGCTGCATTTCGCCCTTGAAGCGCACCAGCACCGATTCAGGCATGTCCAGCGCATCACGCCAGTGGCAGCACCGAAGGCCACCAGGCCCGAGCCTGCGGGGAAGGAAATGCCGATCGGGAAACGGGTGTGCGAGTCACCGCCGGTGCCCACGGTATCAGGCAGCAGCAGGCGGTTGAGCCAGCTGTGGATCACGCCGTCACCAGGACGCAGGGCCACGCCACCACGATTGCTGATGAAGTTGGGCAGTTCGCGGTGGGTCTTGACGTCCACGGGCTTGGGGTAGGCGGCCGTGTGGCAGAAGGACTGCATCACCATGTCGGCGGAGAAGCCCAGGCAAGCGAGGTCCTTGAGCTCATCGCGGGTCATCGGGCCCGTGGTGTCTTGCGAGCCCACGGTGGTCATGCGCGGTTCGCAGTAGGTGCCTGGGCGCACGCCCTGGCCTTCTGGCAGACCGACAGCGCGGCCGACCATCTTCTGCGCCAAGGTGAAGCCGGCCTTGGATTCGGCAGGCGCCTGGGGCAGGCGGAACACGGTCGATGCGGGCAGGCCCAGCGCTTCGCGGGCCTTGGCGGTCAGCGAGCGGCCAATGATCAGGTTGATACGGCCGCCGGCGCGCACTTCGTCAAACAGCACATCGCTCTTGAGCTGGAACTCGGCAACGGTCTCACCGTTCTTGAGGATCTTGCCGTCGTAGGGCAGCACGTCGATCACATCGCCCATCTCCAGCTTGGAGACGTCCACTTCAATCGGCAGCGAGCCCGAGTCTTCCTGGGTGTTGAAGAAGATCGGAGCGATCTTGCCGCCCAGGGTCACACCACCAAAGCGCTTGTTGGGCACAAAGGGAATGTCCTGGCCGGTGGCCCAGACGATGGAGTTGGTTGCCGACTTGCGCGAAGAACCGGTGCCGACCACGTCGCCGACGTAGGCCACCAGGTGGCCCTTTTTCTTCAGGTCGTCGATGAACTGCATCGGGCCGCGCTTGCCGTCTTCTTCAGGCTTGAAGGCCGCGTCAGGACGCGTGTTCTTCAGCATCGCGAGGTAGTGCAGAGGAATGTCGGGGCGGCTCCAGGCGTCTGGCGCAGGCGACAGGTCGTCGGTGTTGGTCTCGCCGGGCACCTTGAACACGGTGACGGTGATCTTCTTGTCGACTTCGGGGCGCGAGGTGAACCACTCGGCGTCGGCCCAGCTTTGCATCACTTCCTTGGCCTTGGCATTGCCGGCCTTGGCCTTGTCCGCGACGTCATTGAAGAAGTCGAACATCAACAGCGTCTTCTTGAGCGCATCGGCAGCCACGGCGGCCACTTCTGCGTCATCAAGCAGCTCAATGAGCGGATGTACGTTGTAACCACCCACCATGGTGCCCAGCAGCTCGGTGGCCTTGGCCTTGGAGATCAGCGCCACTTTCAGGTCGCCATGTGCCACGGCTGCCAGGAAGGAAGCCTTGACCTTGGCGGCATCGTCCACGCCTGGCGGCACGCGGTGGGTCAGCAGATCGAGCAGAAATGCTTCTTCACCGGCAGGCGGGTTCTTGATCAGCTCGATCAAGTCAGCGACCTGCTTGGCATCCAGCGGCAGTGGGGGGATGCCCAGAGCGGCACGCTCAGTCACATGGTCGCGGTAGGCTTTCAACATACGTTCTCCGGTTCTCTATTTCAATGGTGGGGCGCTCGCAAGGCCTCGGGCAGTCGCGCCGCTGTTCTTATCAGCGGCCGTTGCCTTCAAACAGTGCGGCAGGTGGGTTTTTCTTGATGGCTTCGGCAACCTGGTTTTGCTCAGGGCTCATGCATTCGTCGGCCAGGCGCTGACCGAGCTTGCGGTTGATCAGCATCGACTTGTTGGCCACTTGCAGCCACATGGCGCCAGCGTGCTGGTCTTCCAGGCGGATGGTGCCCGTCGAGGTGGCCACCGGGGCCATGTGGTACTTGAAGCCCTTGCCTTCAACGAAGAAGTAGCCGGGGTTGACCGAGTCCTTGGCGATATTGATCGAGGCACCCAGCTCGCAGCTGATGCGGCCTTGGTAGACCTGCTCGGCAATGGCCAGCTCGGCGGGGGTCAGGGTCTGCTGGGCAGGAATGGACGCGGCCGCAGCGGCTGCGCCGGCACCAGCGGCAACCGCTGCGCCCTTTTTTGCGGTGGACGCACGCTTGGCAGGGGCCTTTTTGGCCGGTGCCTTCTTGGCGGCGGTGGTTTTGGCAGCCACTGGCTTGGCCGCCTTTTTCTCTTGCGCCTGCACGCTGCCCATGGACAAGGTCAGCGCAGGCACCAGGACCAACAAAGAAATCACGCGATTTTTCATAACAACTCCCGCGATACAACGCAAGAAACAGGAAAAGGGCTGGACCCGGATGGTTACAGCCACTCCCGCACTGTACCCGGCAACGGACAACCCGTCTGCGCGGCACGCTCCAAAATTTGCCAAAAGTAACGATAACTTGCACGGTCATGCAAGACGCCGTCGACGCTGATCGGTGCCCATTGCGCGTCCGCCGCCGCCCGCACAATACGGGCCGCTTCATCGACCTGGCTCTGCGTGGGCGCGAAGGCCTGCAGGATGGGGCGGATCTGCGCGGGGTGGATGCTCCACATGCGGGTGTAGCCCAGCTCGCCGTAGGCACGGCGGGCCGCCTGCTCCATCGCATCGGGGTTCTTGAACTCGGTCACCACGCAGTGCGAGGGCACCTTGCCGTAGGCGTGGCAGGCGGCTGCGATCTCCAGCTTGGCGCGCAGCACCAGCGGATGCGTGAACTGGCCTTGCACGCCCATCGCGCTCGAGGGGATGGCGCCGCCATGGGCAGAGACAAAATCCATCAGGCCAAAGCTGATGCTTTGCACGCGGGGGTGGGCCGCAATCTCGAAAGCGCGGTGCACCGCCTGGGGCGACTCGATCAGCGCATGCAGCGGCACCGGGGTGCTGGTGGCCGCTTGCAGCAAGCGGTCGACCTGGTCGATGTCATCGACCGACTCGACCTTGGGCACCATGATGTGGCAGAGCTGCTCGCCCGCCTCACCGGCGATGGTGGCGATATCTTCGGCCAGCGCGGCGTGGTCGGCCGCATGCACGCGGGCAGCAACCCGGGCGCCGGGCGCGGCGTTCTTGGCCAGCGACGCAACCAGCCGGGCATGGGCCTTTTCCTGGCCGACGGCCGCGCCGTCTTCGCAGTCCAAGGTCACATCGAACACGCAGCGGCCAAACTCTTGCATCATCTGTGCCTGCAAGGCCAGGCTTTTGCGCATGCGGTCTTCCACACCGCTGTAGTGGTCGCAGACCGGCAGTGCCAGGGCCCCAGACTGGGCGCCCAGCAGTACCTGTGCGGGATGGATGGCGGAGACACTCATGGCTACTAATCGTCAGATGGGGCGCTTGGCCACCAAAAACAAGCGGGGAAAGGCCAGCAGGCGCTGGCCATCGCTGCGCAGGCCGTAGGCGGCATCGATGCGGCGGGTGTACTCGGCCACAAAGCTGGTTTGCAACTCGGCACGCAGAGGCTGGAGAAAGGGTCTCAGACCCGTGCCACGAACCCATTGGACAATCGCCTCCGCACTGTCCATTGGGTGCTGGTACGCCGTACGCCAGGCATCCACCTGCGCACCACGGGCCAACACATCGTAGTAATCATTCAAAGACAGCAAATCCGTGCGCAAGGCATGCGGATCGCCGATTTCTGCAGCCCAGGGCTGCAGCGCTGCCACCTCACGCATCAGGCGGTGGGTGGGCTCATCGCGGTTGTCGGGCATCTGCACGGCCAGCACACCACCGGGGGCCAACATGCCCATCAAGCGGGGCAGCAGCTGCGCGTGGCCCGGCACCCATTGCAGGGCCGCATTGGCAAAAATCAGGTCGGGCAAACGCCCGTTGTGCAGTGGAGCCTGCCAGTGGGCGATGTCGCCCTGCTCAAAATGCACCTGCGCAAGACGCTGGCGCGCAGCGGCCAGCATGTCTTGCGACTGGTCGATACCCAGCACCCGTGCCTGCACGAAGCGCTGGGCCAGCAGCTCGGTGGAATTGCCCGGCCCGCAACCCAGATCCACCACATAGGCGGTATCGCTGGGCAGGGCCACGCGCGCCAGCAGTTCGGCGGCCGGGCGCGTGCGCTCGTCCTCGAACCGGCTGTAGAGCTGGGCATTCCATGCAAGCATGCGGATCGGCCTTGGATTACAGCAGGTGCTTGACGCCGTCTTGCTCGCCTTGCAGCTCAGCCAGGGTCTTGTCGATGCATTCTTGCGAGAACGCGTCGATTTCCAGACCTTCGACGATCTTGTATTCGCCGTTTTCGGTGGTCACGGGGAAGCCGAAGATGATGCCCGCTGGGATGCCGTATTCGCCGTTCGAAGGCACGCCCATGGTGACCCATTCGCCCGCCGAGCCCAGGGCCCAGTCACGCATGTGGTCGATGGCGGCATTCGCTGCCGATGCAGCCGACGACAGGCCACGAGCGGCAATGATGGCGGCGCCACGCTTGCCCACGGTAGGCAGGAACACGTCCTTATTCCAGGTCTGGTCGTTGATCGCGTCCTTGACCGACTTGCCGTCCACGGTCGCGAAACGGTAGTCAGCGTACATGGTGGGCGAGTGGTTGCCCCAGACGGTCAGCTTGCGGATGTCGCCGACCTTGAAGCCAGCCTTGGCAGCCAGTTGCGAGGCAGCGCGGTTGTGGTCCAGACGCAGCATGGCGGTGAAGTTCTTCGCTGGCAGGTCGGGAGCCGACTTCATCGCGATGTAGGCATTGGTGTTGGCAGGGTTGCCGACCACCAGCACTTTGACGTTGCGCGAAGCGACAGCGTTCAGGGCCTTGCCCTGGGCGGTGAAGATCTGGGCATTGGCAGCCAGCAGGTCAGCACGCTCCATGCCTGGGCCGCGAGGACGGGCACCCACGAGCAGCGCGTAATCGGTGTCCTTGAAGGCTTGCAGCGGATCGCTGTGGGCTTCGATACCGGCCAGCAGCGGGAAAGCGCAGTCTTCCAGCTCCATGATCACGCCCTTGAGCGCGTTCTGTGCCTTCTCGTCAGGAATTTCCAGCAGTTGCAGGATGACAGGCTGGTCCTTGCCCAGCATTTCGCCCGAAGCGATGCGGAACAACAGGGCATAACCGATTTGACCAGCGGCACCGGTGACGGCGACACGTACGGGCTTCTTGCTCATGGGAAAACTCCAGAAAATAGAAATGAGGTGTCCAAGCAGGCCAGCATCGGAGAGGGTGTCAAACGACTGGAATCAGCGATCGGGATCCCCCGATGGCAGGTCTGTAAACAGCGCGTAAGTGTACTCTTGAACAGATCACTCAGTCAATTTGTCTTATGTCTTATATAAGATATGATTGACCCCGGATGCGCTATACAATGCGCGCTGTAAATTTGAACCGTTGGATGTCACATCCACTGTGACACCTGAGAGATTGAATCTCTCCCAAGACAAGCGCATGACATCTTCCACCCCCAATGCAAACGACACCGAATCACGTCCGCTGGCGACAGCGTGGGTGGTGCGACCCCGGCATTCAGCCCCCTCTACCAACAAATCAAGGGCCTGATCCTGCAAAGCCTGGAGGCCGGCGCCTGGAAACCGGGCGAGATGATCCCCAGCGAGATGGAGCTGGCCGCCCGCTACCGCGTCAGCCAAGGCACCGTGCGCAAGGCCATCGACGAGCTGGCTGCCGACAACCTGCTGCTGCGCCGCCAGGGCAAGGGCACCTTTGTGGCCACCCATGCCGAGCGCAATGTGCAGTACCGCTTCTTGCGTCTGCTTCCGGACAGCGGCGACCTCAACGAAGAAGGCCCGGCACAGCGCAACATCATCTCCTGCCGCAGCA
Source organism: Comamonas sp. JC664 (assembly GCF_042647185.1). Lineage (NCBI taxonomy): Bacteria > Pseudomonadati > Pseudomonadota > Betaproteobacteria > Burkholderiales > Comamonadaceae > Comamonas > Comamonas sp. JC664. Next base: position 3,849 of record NZ_JBHRUZ010000022.1, on the reverse strand, counting down.
TCAAGGGCGCCAGCGAGATCTGCAAGCTGCTGCAGGTACCCACGGGCGAGTCGCTGATCCATGTGCGCCGCGTGCTGGTGTTTGCCGGCATTCCCACGATTGTCGAAGACATCTGGCTGCCCAGCAGCAGCTTCAAGGGCCTGACGGCCGAGCAGATGCGCGACTACCCCGGCGCCACCTATGCGATGTTCGAGGTGGAGTACGGCGTGCGCATGGTGCGCGCCCAGGAAAAGCTGCGTGCCGTGCTGCCCGATGCGGCACAGGCCCAATTGCTCGATATCGACGGCCAGACCCCCCTGCTGAGCGTCGAGCGTGTCGCTTACACCTATAACGATGTTCCCATGGAATTACGACGAGGTCTTTATCGGACGGACACCCACCATTACAGCAATACCCTGAGCTAATGCACCGGTCAAGTCTGAGTAGTCACCACGGGGTTAAAGAGAAACCCTTAGACCTGCGCGCTGCATTGCAATAAAATTTTGCAGGTTTGAGCCTAGCGATTACATAGCAGTTACATCCACGAAAGATTTCACACCATGACAGATACCACGAAGAAGCGGCCTGAGTTTCGCAATATCAACCCCATTTCGGACCTCACCACCTACCGCTTGCCGGTAGCAGCCAAGCTGTCGATCCTGCACCGCGCCAGCGGCCTGGTGATGTTCTTCCTGCTGCCCTTTGTGGTCTGGCTGCTCGACACCTCGATCTCCTCCGAATTCTCCTACGCCCGCTTCACCGCCGCCTTCAACACCGGCGCCGGTATTTTTGCGGGCTGGTTCATCAAGCTGGCCGTGCTGGCGCTCATCTGGGCCTACCTGCACCACTTCTGCGCTGGCCTGCGCCACATCTGGATGGATGTCTCGCACAAGTCGGTCAACAAGGAATTCGGCAAGAGCTCGGCCATAGTCTGCTTTGCCATCAGCCTGGCGCTGACCGCCATCCTGGGTGCCAAGCTGTTTGGCCTGTACTGATCGCCCGCGACTGCATTTACTGATAAATAAGAAAGGATTCCCCATGTCCGTCAATTACGGCTCCAAACGCGTCGTGACCGGTGCGCACTACGGTTTGCGCGACTGCTGGCCCAGCGCATCACCGGCTTGCTGATGGCCTTGTTCACCGTGGCCCTGCTGGCCCAGGTGCTGATGATCAAGGGCCCCATCGGCTACGAACAGTGGGCAGGCATCTTCTCCCACCAGTGGATGAAGTTCATCACGGTGGGCACCCTGGTGGCCTTGGCCTACCACGCCTGGGTGGGCATGCGTGAAATCCTCATGGACTACGTCCAGCCCGTCGGCCTGCGCCTGGTGCTGCAGATTTTTGTGTTGGTCTGGCTGGTGGGCTGCCTCGGCTGGGGCCTGCAGGTTCTGTGGCGTCTGTGATACCCGCGATTGAAAGAGAACAATGAGCTATACAAAAGAGAACATCACCAAGCGCAAGTTTGATGTCGTCATCATCGGCGCAGGCGGCTCCGGTCTGCGCGCTGCGCTGGAACTGTCCAAGGCTGGCCTGTCCGTGGCTGCCTTGTCCAAGGTTTTCCCCACCCGCTCGCACACCGTGGCAGCGCAAGGTGGCGTGTCCGCCTCGCTGGGCAACATGTCGCCCGACAACTGGGAATGGCACTTCTACGACACCATCAAGGGCTCGGACTGGCTCGGTGACCAGGATGCGATCGAGTTCATGTGCCGCGAAGCACCCAAGGTGGTGTACGAGCTGGAACACTTCGGCATGCCTTTCGACCGCAACCCCGATGGCACGATCTACCAGCGCCCCTTCGGCGGCCACACCGCCAACCATGGCGAAAAGCCCGTGCAACGCGCTTGCGCAGCGGCTGACCGTACCGGCCACGCGATGCTGCACACGCTCTACCAGCAAAACGTCAAGTCCAAGACCAACTTCTTCGTCGAGTGGATGGCGCTGGACCTGATCCGCGACGAATCCGGTGACGTGATCGGCGTGACCGCCATCGAGCTGGAAACCGGCGACCTGTACGAGCTGCACGCCAAGGCGGTTCTGCTGGCCACCGGCGGCGCAGGCCGTATCTTCCAGGCATCGACCAATGCCTTCATCAACACCGGCGACGGCCTGGGCATGGCTGCACGCGCAGGCATCCCGCTGCAGGACATGGAGTTCTGGCAGTTCCACCCCACCGGCGTGGCCGGCGCGGGCGTGCTGCTGACCGAAGGCTGCCGCGGTGAAGGCGCTATTCTGCGCAACAGCGATGGCGAGCGTTTCATGGAGCGCTATGCGCCAACCCTGAAGGATCTGGCGCCACGCGACTTCGTCTCGCGCTCAATGGACCAGGAAATCAAGGAAGGCCGTGGCTGCGGTCCGAACAAGGACTACATCCTGCTGGACATGACCCACCTGGGTGCAGATACCATCCGCAAGCGCCTGCCTTCGGTGGAAGAGATCGGCCACAACTTCGCCAACGTGGACATCACCAAGGAACCGATTCCTGTGGTGCCCACCATCCACTACCAGATGGGCGGTATTCCCACCAACATCAACGGCCAGGTCGTTGTCTGGGATGGTCAAGAAAACAAAGTGGTCAACGGTCTCTACGCTGTGGGCGAATGCTCCTGCGTGTCGGTGCACGGCGCCAACCGCCTGGGCACGAACTCGCTGCTGGACCTGCTGGTCTTTGGCAAGTCGGCCGGCAAGCACATCGTCAACTACGTCAATGGCTATGGCGAATTCAAGCCGATGCCTGAGAACGCATCGGACTTCTCGCTGTCGCGCCTCAACAAGCTCGACGAGTCGACCAGCGGCGAATACGCGCAGGACGTGGCCAACGACATCCGCGCCTGCATGCAGCTGCACGCCGGTGTGTTCCGCACGCAAAAGAGCATGGACGAAGGCGTCAAGAAGATTGCCGACATCCGCGCCCGCGTCGGTGGCGTCACCTTGAAGGACAAGTCCAAGGTCTGGAACACCGCTCGCATGGAAGCGCTGGAAGTGGCCAACCTGATCGAAGTGGCGCAAGCCACCATGGTCTCGGCCGCCGCCCGCAAGGAATGCCGTGGCGCCCACACCGTGGATGACTACGAGCACCCTGCCGATGACCCCAAGTACCCACTGGGCCGCAATGATATCGACTGGCTCAAGCACACCCTGTGGTACAGCGCTGCCAACAGCCTGGAGTACAAGCCAGTGCAACTCAAGCCGCTGACCGTGCCGTCGGTACCGCCCAAGGTCCGTACCTTCTAAATCCACGCAGCCCACGAAAGAACATCCCAAAATGAAGCGTACTTTCAAAATCTATCGCTACGATCCCGATAAAGATGCCAAGCCCTACATGCAGACGGTGGAGGTGGAGCTCGACGGTCATGAGCGCATGCTGCTGGACGCCCTGGTCAAGCTCAAGGAGCTCGACCCATCGATCTCGTTCCGCCGCTCCTGCCGCGAAGGCGTGTGCGGCTCGGACGCGATGAACATCAACGGCAAGAACGGTCTGGCGTGCCTGACGAACATGAACACCCTCAAGGGTGACATCGTCTTGAAGCCCCTGCCCGGTCTGCCCGTGATCCGCGACCTGATCGTGGACATGACCCAGTTCTTCAAGCAGTACCACTCGATCAAGCCCTACCTGATGGCCGACAGCTTTGTCGCCAACGAGAAGGAGCGCCTGCAGTCGCCCGAAGAGCGCGAAGAGCTCAACGGCCTGTACGAGTGCATTCTGTGCGCCAGTTGCTCGACCAGCTGCCCCTCGTTCTGGTGGAACCCCGACAAGTTCGTGGGCCCCGCCGGTTTGCTGCAGGCCTACCGCTTCATCGCCGACAGCCGCGATGACCACACCGGTGAGCGCCTGGACAACCTGGAAGACCCCTACCGTCTGTTCCGTTGCCA
>NZ_JBHRUZ010000021.1:0-18721 GCF_042647185.1 Comamonas sp. JC664 | reverse complement strand
GCTCGGGTCTCACCACCTACAGCGCGATCAAGAAGATCTCCCCCCAGGTGTTCAAGGACGAGAAGGTTGTGTTGTTTGGCGCAGGCGGCCTGGGCCTGATGGCCATCTTGCTGATGAAGGCCATGGGTGGCGCTGGCGTCGTGGTGGTCGAGCCTGATGCCAGCAAGCATGCAGCGGCATTGAATGCGGGCGCCGATGTCGTCATCGATCCCAAGTCGGCGGACTTCATCGCGCAGGTCAAGGAGGCTGCCGGTGGCGCCGTCTGGGCCATCATTGACTGCGTGGGCTCGAGCCAGACCGTGCAGCAGGGCATTGACATGCTGACCAAGGGCGGCCACCTGGTACAGATTGGCCTGTTTGGCGGCCATGTGGACCTGCCCACGCCCACACATGCGATCCGCGCCATTACCTACCAAGGCACCTATGTGGGCAACCTGGGCGATCTGCGCGAGCTGATCGCACTGGTGCGCGACAAAAAGCTGAGCCCGGTGCCGACCACCTGCATGCATTTCAGCAAAGCGTTCTCGGCGCTGGTGGCGCTGGAGCAGGGCAAGGCCGTGGGGCGCCTGATGCTGACCCCCAACGAAGAAGCGGTGGCCTGAATCTCCCGCCGCTGAACCAGACCGCCACTGACCATGCAGTGGCCATGCAAAAAGTCCGCGAATGAACTGCACCCCAAAAGTTGGACATCCATCCAACCTTTGGGGTGTTTTTCATGGCGAAGTACGACGAGAGTTACAAGCTGGAAGTTGTCCAGGGCTACGTGCAGGGGCAGCATGGGTTCAGAGCACTGGCCCATGCTCACGGTCTCGACCAAGCGACAGTGCGACGTTGGGTAAAGAGCTACCAGCAGCATGGCCTATCAGGGTTGCGCAAGAAGTTCAGTCGCTACAGCGCTGACTTCAAACTGGCAGTGTTGCAGCGGATGTGGCGAGATGATCTGTCTGCACGAGAGACGATTACCTTGTTTGATATCCGGGGTGGCACGGGTGTCATCAGCGCCTGGGAGCTGCAATATCATGACGGTGGGCCGCAAGCACTTGCACCCCGGCCAAGAGGACGCTCCAAGAAGATGCCAAACCCACCCACAGCCAAGCCCGCACAGGCACAAGCAGTTATGTCTGCGGACGACACGCGTTCGCACGCAGATTTGCTCAAAGAGGTGAAGTACCTGCGCGCGGAGGTGGCGTACCTAAAAAAATTGGAGGCCTTGGTTCAGGCGAAAAAACAAGCTGCGCAGAAAAAGCGCGGATAGTGCTTGAGCTAAGGCCAGATCACGACCTCAAGGACTTGCTGCGGGCAGGTAAGCTGGCGCGCAGCACCTTCTATTACCAGGCTCAAGTGCACAGGAGAGGCGACAAATACGCTGAGCTCAAGGCTCAGATCCGATCTGTCTACGAGCTTCACAAAGGACGCTATGGCTATCGGCGTATTGCGCTTGAACTCAAGCGCAATGGCTGTCATGTGAACCACAAGAGCGTGCAGCGCCTGATGCAGGTAATGGGGATGAAGTCCCTGGTTCGGCCCAAGAAATATCGCTCCTATCGCGCCGGGCAGCACGCGGACGTGGCCAATGTGTTGCAGCGCCAGTTAATGGCCGAGCAGCCTAACCAGAAATGGGTGACGGACGTGACAGAGTTCAACGTCTTGGGTAAAAAGCTATACCTGTCGCCTGTCATGGATCTATTCAATGGCGAGGTGGTGAGCTATCAGATGAATACGCAACCGCGCTTGAAGATGGTGGGTGACATGTTGCGCAAGGCGCTAGGCAAGCTGGGCAGGGAGGAAAAACCATTGCTGCATTCCGACCAGGGCTGGCAGTACCAAAGTCGTGCCTATCGCCGCTTGCTGGCCGATCATGGCCTGGTGCAAAGCATGTCACGTCGGGGCAATTGCTTGGATAACGCAGCGATGGAGAGCTTCTTCGGAACCTTGAAGTCCGAGTTCTTCCACCTCAACAAGTTCAGCAGTGTGGCGCAGCTTCAAGAAGGTCTTCACCACTACATCCATTACTACAATCACCAACGCATCAAGCTAAAACTAAAAGGCCTGAGTCCAGTGCAATACCGGATTCAGGCCTTCAGTCCCTAGCTTCCAACTGTCCAACTTCTTGGGGTCAGTTCAGAATGCGGACTTTTTTCGTGGGGCGGCAGCGCTTAGTCCTGCGTCTCCAAGGTCGGCACGGAGCCGGACTTCACGACGATCTGGAAAGGGCCGACGCTGACCTGGTCACCCGCATACAAAACCTGGCGCTTGACGCGGCGGCCGTTGACAAAGATGCCATTGGTGCTGTCATGGTCCTCGACCATCAACAGGCCGATGTAGTAGCTGAAGGCCCCATGGTCGCGGCTGATGCTCGGGTCGCTCAGGAACAGACCGCTGCTCGGACCTCGGCCAATGGCCGTGCAACCGCGCTCCAGCTGGATGGCGCGGGGGGGAGATTGCAGATCAGAACGAACAAGGATTTCCGGCAACATGGTGAGCTCCTGGAGGAACTGGCTATTGAAAGGTCTGGGCGGATTATGCATCTATTATTCGCTCACAATTGATACACATTGCCAATCATTGTCATAGCAGCGCTCAATGCGCAAAAACTATGAAAAAAAACCAAATAAAAACAAATAATCTAAAAAAAGGGTGCGCGATTGTAGGGGTTAGTACCCATCCTGGGTGCCGGCTTTGTGTCAATCCCTACCGTTTTACTCAAAGGCTTTGAGCGCGGTTTTCAGATGGTCCGCAGCTCAGCACTGAGGATGCACCAACAAATTTCACGCGCATCCAAGCACAAACAGGGCCGGGCATCACTACCTCCCTCCAGCGCAAAGGCGATCGTTGAACCATCCATGGTGAGCCGCTGTAAGCCTATCCCCACTACCGGACAGGTACTGCACCTAGCGTTTTGCCTGTTGTTGCGCGCTATCGTTGAGCCATCCCAACGTTGCTTTGCAACACCACTGAAGGAAAAAGCATGAACAAGAATCAAGTCGCAGGTGCCGTCAAAGATGCGGCTGGCAAGGTCCAGCAGAAGGTCGGTGAAGCAGTGAACAGCCCCGAGCAGCAGGCCAAGGGCATTGCCAAGCAGGTGGAAGGCAAGACACAGAAGGCAGCAGGCAATGTGCAAGAAGCCGCCAAAGACGCTGCGAAGAAATAAGGAGTTGACGATGAAATCCAAATCGATATTGATGCTGGGCGCTTTTGCGATCACGATGGCTGCGGGCTCCGCCTTTGCGCAGACACAAGTGCCCGTTGCAGGTGGCGTAAAGCTGGGTGTCGAGCAGACGGAAATCCAGGCCGTTGCCACGGGTTGGAGCCTCAAGAAGTCTGTTCTCGGCAAGAGCGTTTACAACGAAGAAGGCAAGTCCGTGGGCAAGATCGACGACGTGATCGTTGCGCCCGACAAGGCCGTCTCTTATGCCATCATCGGTGCTGGCGGTTTTCTGGGCGTTGGCAAGCATGATGTCGCGATCCCTGTGGGCCAGTTCCGCGTGCAAAATGACAAGATCACATTGCGGGTGCGACCAAGGATGCGCTCAAGGCATTGCCTAAGTTTGAGTACGCCAAGAAATAATTGCTGCGTCGATGATCAGACTTGAAAAGCCCCAAAAGGGGCTTTGTTGCGTTGGATAGCGTTTGTCATTTTGCACTTGGATCCGCTTGCTGGACCGCCACTGCCTCTACCCATCCATCTTTGGCTTGGCCAGGCCTGTCGCGAGGTTGGGCCGGGTGATTCAGTGCATAATGACGCCCAGTCATAAAAAACAAAACGACCCATGTGGAGCGCTCCGCATATCTTGGGTCTCAGGTTGCGCCCATACCGGCAAAATACCTCCATCAACCAAACATCTGCCCGTAGCTCAGTTGGATAGAGCAACAGCCTTCTAAGCTGTGGGTCACAGGTTCGATCCCTGTCGGGCAGGCCAAACTCCTATGCAGCAGGCTAGCTGCTGCTGCCGCACGCAATCGCATTCCCCATACTGATCACACGCCGTGTGTAGCATCGTATGACTGTTCAACTACCCAAAAGCAATGCCCGCAGTTCAAAAGTACTGCGGGCATTTTCTAATCAGAGCCAGCCATGCATCGATCAATGCATGGCTACGAAGGGCAGGGTAGCGCTTACTCGGTCTCTTCGTAAACCAGCGAGGGATTGTTCATCGACCGGGCCACATCGTTGAGGCTGGAGATGATGTGGTTGGCAAAAAAGCTGCTTTGCGTGTCGGGCTCCAGCGCCGCAATCGCCACATTGGCCAGCGACTGGTTCAGCGGAACGTAGTAGCTGCCTTCGGGCACGTCGATGGCGACACGCTCCAGGCCGACCTTGACGCGCTCCACGCTCTGCTGCCCAGGGCCCAAGACATCGCTCTTGGCGCTGCTGCTGCGTTCTTGCTCCTGGTAGGTGTCGGCCAGCAGGTTGCCGGGCTCGGCCACGCGCAGCACCTGCAGGCCCAGCGCGCGCAGTTTGTCGACAGCGTCGGTGGCATGGCCCGCCAGCCAGTAGCCGCAAGGGCGTGCACGCTTGGGGCCGGGGTTGAGCTTGACCGAAGAGTGCCAGTCCACTTCCTGCTGCATCTCCTCACCCGTTTGCGGGTCGAGGAAGACCACGCGGCGCTTTTCCGTGGTTTGTTGCGACTCCAGCGTGAACTCGCCCCGGCAGGCCTGGGAGGCGATGTCGCGGTTCGCGTAGTTGCGCACCTGCTCGAGCTCCTTGGTGCGCTGGGCGGTGGTCTGCAGTGCCGAGGCGAGCGCCACATACTGGCTGTGTACGCGGCGCTGGATATGCGCGCGGCCAATGCCGACACCCCGGGTCTCGACCAGCATCGTGGCGGCGTTCTTGAGCGCGTTCACATTGCGGCCCGTATCGGGGCGCACGCCGCCCATGGACAGCGACAGGTCCTGCGGGTCGCGGGTGGTGGTGTAGTACCAGTTGGTGCTCTGTCCCTGCTCGGTCAGCGCCTTTTGCATGGGCAGCAAATACCATTCCGTGGACGCCTTGGCGATGAACTCATGCACATTGGCGGTGGTCGGCGTTTGCAGCAGCGCGTCATAGCGCTGCACGCCCTTGAACTTCTCCAGATAGCGGCCAGCCACGGTGAACTCATGGGCATCAAATACCGCAATGGGGCGGTAGATGCGGCTGAGCTTGGCCAGCGCCTGGGCTTCGGGCGTCTGCAGCAGCAGGTGGTCGCGGTTCATGTCCAGGCCATTGGCGGTGCTGCGCCGGCCAGCGGCTGCGCCATCGGGGTTGGCGCGGGGCACGAGCAGCACGTTGATCTTGTCGAGCACTGAGGCCAGCGGGCCTTGCTTGAGGTCCTGGGCCAGGGCCAGCAGCGCTTCGCTGCCGGCGGGCTCATCGCCATGCTGCTGGCCGATCAGCAGCACGGTAGGGCGCTGGCTTTGGTCCAGGTCATGCAAGCTGGTGCTGGCAGCGCGGGTCAGCAACAGCGCCAAAATGGGCTGGCCTTCCTGCGAGGTACCGGCGGTGACCAGCTCAGCCTTGGTGCCGGACTGGCCTGGCGTGGCCAGTTGGCGCAGCCACTGGCCCAGCTCGGCATTGCTGGTGTAGGTGGTGCGGCCCGCGCTCAGTCCTGGCGTGGCGTAGCTGCGCTCGGGATCGGGAAATCGGGCAGCGACTTCGTCGCTCTCCTTCCATCCGCCAAGAGGGCTGCCTTGCAGCGGAACCGTCTCGACCGGCGTGGCGACCACGCCTGGGCTGCCGATGCCAGGGATCTGTACGGGGCTGGGGCCGCTGGCAGGTTTGGTGGTGACTGTCCCGGGCGCTGGCTGGCCGCCCGCGATCGGCGTGCTGTTCCAGGCAGGCAGTGGCGTGCTCGAGCATGCGGACAGCGCAAGCGCTGCGGCGATGACAGTCAGGCTGGTCCAGCCTGGCACTGCGCGCTGGGTGGATGGGGATACTGCGTCGGGTTTCATCATCGTTGTTGTGCGTGACGAATCACGCCCCTCCTGAAAAATACGTTGCCATTATGCAAAGCCGCGTGCAGCTTTTACGTAGGATGGGTGCGAAACAATAAGTTTCCGTGCGTATCTGAAACACACGCTGTCGGCGGCGGTTTGCGCCGCTGCGGTGCCGCCTGGCGGGCGGGTTCATCGCAGGCCCGGAGGAAGCGCCTCAGCGTCGCAGGGCGCTAGGCGCCATCATGCGACTGCTCGAATGTACCAGCCGCATCCAGGTCGGGCGACCAATCCCCGGAACCAGCCCCGGGTGTCAGGGCCCGCATGCGCAGCAGCGCACGCACGAAACCGTGGTCCGAGCGGCTGCGGTCGCGCCCTTCATGCAGGTGGTCGTTGAAGTAATCGACGCGGCGCACAGCGCCCACGGCATGGCGGCTGCGCGGGTCGAATTCCTCGCTGACCAGAATCTGGTCGAGCACTGCGGGTGCGCCTTGGTGGATGTGGGAGTAGGCTACATCTTTTTTCAGCGCTGCATCACTCAGCAGATCGAAGGCATTGAACAGCGCGCGGTCGCGGGCCTTGCGGTCGTAAGCGACCTCGGAGCTGGCGGAGATCATCTGCGTGGTGACGCTGTCGGGCGTGTCGTTGAAGTCGCCCAGCACCACCAAGGGCATGCGCGTGTGGCGCAGCAGGTCGATCACCAGGCAGCGCAGCGCTGTGGCTTCCACGCCGCGCATGACCAGCGAGCGCAAGGAGGCAAGGGCGGCGATCTTGGGGTTGTCGCGGTCTTCGAGCGGATTGCCATTGGCATCGAGTAGAAACTTGGGGCGCTTGGATTTGAGGTGGCAGGTGAGCACCGTGAGGATCTGGCCGCGTTTCATCTGCAAGGTGGCGACAAGTGGCGGGCGCTCAAAGCGGGTGTGGACGCCCAGGCCCGGAATGGGCTGGCCCAGCCCGCAGGAAAATCGGTGAACGAGCGCGTGGCCAGCACCTTCAGCCGCGTAGCCAGCCCCACGCGGGGGGTGCCGCTGGCACCAGCCCGGCCTTCGGTGTTTTCTGCGCCGGGCACCGCCGCATAGTGGTAGTGCAGGCCGCTGGCGGCCAGTGCTTCGGTGAAGGCGGCTTCGTCCCATACTTCCTGCACGGCCAGAATGTCTGCATTCAGGGTCTGAAAGCGGCCGCCCAGCCATTGCGTCTTGCGCTCGTACTGCGCCCGCGTGTAGGGCGCCTGGTTGGCGTAGAACTCCCGCTCGGGCAGCGCCAGGTTGAGCACATTGCAGGTGGCGACCGTCAAGGTGTCGGGAGGCAAGGGAAGCGCTGCAGGGTTGGCAGCGGAAGAGGGCATAGAAAAAGGCCGCATGAAACTCGCTTTCGAATGCGGCCTAACCCTAGCGGAATTGGGCGTCCAAATCAACTGCCATCGGCGATGGCGGTAGAAATGCGACGGCCCAGAACGCTGTTTATCGCGATCTATCGCGAGAAGGAGTGGTTGCGGCCGCCCCGGCCTGCACCACCACCGCCGCCGCCGCCATTGCGGTTGCCACCGCCAAAGCCGCCGCGGCGGCCGCGCTCGGCCATGCTGTCCACGCTGGTGCGCATCGGATCGGGCTGGGCCGCGCCGCTGCGGCGATGGTCACGGCCATCGACCGTGCCGCCAAACTGCGTGCCCAGGTGGGCATCAGCGCGTGGCTGGCGTTCGCTGTCCTGGCGCGGGCCGCGACTTGCACCGGGGCCTGCCTGGCGTGGACCTTGCGACGCGCGCTGTGGGCCACGCGCCTCACCCGAGGGGTGGCGTGGGCCTTGGCGGCCGTCGCGGCGTGGTGGGCGCTGCTCGCGGCGTGCCTGGTCCAGGCCTTCGCCGCCAAACTCTGCACCGCCTTCGGCGCGTTCAGCGCGTGGGCCGGGGCTGCGCTTGGCATTGCCGCCGCGCTGGCCGCCGCCTGCATTGCCACCAGGGCCGCGAGCGACCTTGTTGGTGCGCACGCGTTCCATCATTTCCTGGCGGGCAGCCTTGGCCGCTGCCTGCATCACATCACGGCCGGGGGCCTTGCCTGCGCCGCCCCAGATGGTCTGGCGGCCCATGGCGATGGGTTCGGCCTTTTCACCTTCTTCCGGACCAAAGCCTTCGAGCACCTGCACAGGAATGTCCTGCTTGGTGAAGCGCTCGATGTCCATCATGAAGCCTTCTTCATCCATGCACACCAGGCTCACGGCATTGCCTTCGCGGCCAGCGCGGCCGTGCGGCCGATGCGGTGCACGTAGTCTTCCGAGACATTGGGGATCTCGTAGTTGACCACGTTGGGCAATTCATCAATGTCGATACCGCGTGCTGCAATATCGGTGGCGACCAGCGCGCGCAGATCGCCGGACTTGAAGCCTTCGAGGGCCTGGGTGCGGGCGCTTTGGCTCTTGTTGCCGTGCAGCGCCATGGCCGAGACGCCATTCTTGCTGAGGTATTCGGCCACATTGTTGGCGCCAAACTTGGTGCGGGTGAAGACCAGCACCTGGCTCCAGTTGTTTTCCTGCACGATGTGCAGCAGCACCTGCTTTTTCTTGCGCGGCCCACAGGGTGGATCACTTGCTTGATGCGCTGCACCGTGGTGTTGCGCGGCGTCACCTGGATGGACTGCGGGTTCTTCAGCAGGCCACTGGCCAGCTCGCGGATTTCATCGCTGAACGTGGCCGAGAACAGCAGGCTTTGCTTGTCCTTGGGCACCATCGCCAGCACTTTTTTCACGTCGTGGATGAAACCCATGTCCAGCATGCGGTCAGCTTCGTCGAGCACCAGGATCTCGACCGTAGACAGGTCCAGAAAGCTTGCTGCTGCAGATCGAGCAGACGGCCGGGAGTGGCCACCAGCACATCGACGCCCTTTTTGATGCGGTCGATTTGTGGGTTCATGCCCACGCCACCAAAGATGACGGTGGACTTGATGTCCAGGTGCGTGGCGTAGAGGCGCACGTTTTCTTCGACCTGGGCGGCCAGCTCGCGGGTGGGGGCCAGAATCAGTGCGCGGATGGCCTTGTTGCCCCATTTGTTGCGGCTGCCTTCAGATTGGGTCAGGCGCTGGAGCATGGGCAGCGTGAAAGCGGCCGTCTTGCCGGTGCCCGTCTGTGCGCCGGCCAGCAAATCGCAGCCTTGTAGCACGAGCGGGATAGCCTGGGCTTGGATAGGGGTAGGCGTGTCGTAGCCTTGTTCGCGCACAGCCTGCACAATGGCAGGTGCCAGATTCAGTTCTTCAAAGTTCATTGGATCAGATGCGTCCAACCTGGACGCTGGGTATCGGCCTCGTCTAAGCAATTTTTTGGAATAATTGCAGCCAGTCAGGTAGGCAGATGGGTTCAAAGAGGGAGCCCGGAACTGTGTCCATCGTCCCCAGCATTAGCGCTGAAGTCCTAGGCAACTGGAGCCTTTGACTGCGGGTATTGTCGCATGCACCGATAATCCCAGGGTGGCCGCGATCAAAAATCGCATATTTTTTTACTGATTTACCAAAAGAACACATGGCTCAATACGTTTTTTCGATGAACAACGTCACCAAGACGGTTCCTCCGAAGCGACAGATTCTGAAGGGTATTTCTCTGAGCTTTTTCCGGCGCCAAGATCGGTGTGCTGGTCTGAACGGTTCGGGAAAGTCCAGCTTGCTCAAGATCATGGCGGGCGTCGACAAGGAGTTCGAAGGCGAAGCCATCCGATGGCGGGACTGTCGATTGGCTACCTGCCGCAAGAGCCTCAGCTCAACCCCGAGCACACCGTGCGCCAGGCGGTTGAAGAGGCGATGGCCGAAGTCAACAATGCCAAGGCACGCCTCGAAGAGGTCTATGCCGCCTATGCGGAAGAAGACGCCGACTTCGATGCGCTCGCTGCCGAGCAAGGCCAGCTGGAGGCGGTGATCGCCGCTGCGGGCACCGACTCCGAGCACCAGCTCGAAATCGCGGCCGACGCGCTGCGCCTGCCCGCCTGGGATGCCATCGTCGGCCAACTCTCCGGTGGTGAGAAGCGCCGTGTGGCGCTGTGCAAGCTGCTGTTGTCCAAGCCCGACATGCTGCTGCTTGACGAGCCGACCAACCACTTGGACGCCGAATCGGTGGACTGGCTCGAGCAGTTCCTGCACCGCTTTACCGGCACCGTGGTGGCCATCACCCACGATCGCTACTTCCTGGACAACGCGGCCGAATGGATTCTGGAACTGGACCGAGGCCATGGCATCCCCTACAAGGGCAACTACTCCGACTGGCTGCTGCAAAAGGGCACCGCCTGAGCAGGAGCAAAAGGGCGAGGAAGCCCGTGCCAAGGCCTGAAGAAGGAGCTCGAATGGGTGCGCCAGAACGCCAAGGGCCGCCAGGCCAAGTCCAAGGCCCGTATTGCCCGCTTTGAAGAGCTGAGCGATTACGAATACCAGCAACGTAACGAAACCCAGGAAATCTTCATTCCTGTGGCCGAGCGTCTGGGCAGCCGCGTGATCGAGTTCAAGAATGTCTCCAAGGCGTTGGTGACCGTCTGCTGATCGACAACCTGAGCATGAACATTCCGGCGGGCGCCATCGTCGGCATCATCGGCCCAACGGCGCGGGTAAATCCACGCTGTTCAAGCTGATCGCCGGCAAGGAGCAACCCGATTCGGGCGAGGTCGAAATCGGCCAGACGGTGAAGATGGCCTTTGTGGACCAGCACCGCGATGCGTTGGCCAATGAAAAGACCGTGTGGGAGGACATCTCCGGCGGCCTGGACATCATCAACGTGGGCAAGTTCCAGATGGCCTCGCGCGCCTATGCGGGTCGCTTCAACTTCAACGGCCAGGACCAGCAAAAGAAGGTGGGCAACCTCTCCGGTGGTGAGCGCGGTCGCCTGCACCTGGCCAAGACACTGATCCAGGGCGGCAACGTGCTGCTGCTGGACGAGCCCTCGAACGACCTGGACGTGGAAACCCTGCGTGCACTCGAAGACGCCTTGCTGGAATATGCGGGTACAGTATTGGTCATTTCCCACGACCGCTGGTTCCTCGATCGCATTGCGACCCACATTCTGGCGGCGGAAGGGGATAGCCAATGGGTATTTTTTGATGGAAACTATCAAGAATACGAGGCAGATAAGAAGAAGCGGTTGGGAGAAGAAGGGGCAGCGCCCAAGCGGATGCGCTACAAAGCCCTGAAGTAACCCACACCGTACGCCCGTCGCTTTTGCCAAGCGCCGGGCGTTTCAACTGGGAGAGGTGAAGCGTGGAGCAACGGGCCGTATCGGTATTTGACACCTGTCTGGAGCAGGCATTGCATGAGGCCGAGCCTTTGATGGCTGCCATGGGCAATGCGGCTTTGGCGTCTTTGGCTGCGCAGTTGTCGTCTTACAGCAACGCACAAGATCAACAATTGTTGCTGTACGCGCAATCCCAGCTGGCCAGCAAAAAGGCGCAACTGCCGCTCGCGTATGCGCTGCGTCTGCGCCAGGCCGTCTTTGCGATTGCGGAGGGCAAGCGCGAGGACTACCACGCGCAGATGAGCGGCCAGGGCCAGGCCGATGGCTTGCAGGAAGACCGCAACGCGCTGCGCGCCCAGATCGAATGGGGCCGCATGCAGATCAACCTGCTGCAGCAGACCGAGCAAAGCCTGACGGGCCTGGAGCGCGTCTACCGCCCATTGCGCAAGATCACCCGCTACTGGCGCAACGGTAACCCTTTGCACCACACCGTATACCTCGACAGCCTGCAGGCCACGTTGAGCGATGTGGAAATTTCTGCCGACGCAACCGCGCTGTTTCTGCCCGACATGGTGGGCGTCATGGCCGACCACCTGCAGACCAGCTACCAGCGCATCATGACCTTGGCGATGAACAGCTATGCCGAGCTGCTGGCCAAGGCCGAGCTCAAGCGCCGCGCCGCCAAAGACAATACCCGCAGCTTTGTGCAGCGGACCAAGAGCCTGTTCGACATCCCGGCGCATTGCCCCGTGGGCGCCGTCCGGGCCTATAAAACCTTGATCCCGGTGATGGAGCGCATGGCCGCCCAGGACAGCTCGTTCTGGACCGATGCCGACCACCCCGCCCGCGTGCTGGTGCAAACCATTGTCGACAAGGCCACGGTGCTCAAGGAAGAGGGCCGCGCGCTGTCCGATCCGCAGTTCCCGCAGCTGGTGACCGAGACGGTCGAGACGCTGTCGGCCCTGGCCCAGCCCAGTGCGGCAGATTTCGCCCAGGCGCTCAGCCGCTTTGGCGTGCGGCTCAAGCCCCGGCTGTCGTCGGCGCTGCAGGATGTCAATGATTCGGGCTACTCCAGCAGCATGCTGCTGGAGAGCCAGTGGGGCGCGTCGGGCCTCATCAGCATCAGCCCTGAATCCGACTGGGCGCAACTGGCCCAGATGCAGGCAGAGCGCGAGGTGATGGCGCAGCCCGCACCCAAAGCCGGACATCAGCCCGAGCCTGCGCTACAGCCAGCCCCAGCGCCGCTGGCGGCCAGCGCCGCCACGCCAGGCCCTGAGCGTCTGCCAACCTGGAGCAGATCGAGGCCGAGGTGATGCTGCGCCTGGCCACCAGCTTGCACAGCTTTGATGTGGACCCGGCGCTGCTGGCAGCCTTGACGGGCGCCTGGCCCAAGGTGCTGCTGCAGGCGGCCGAGCGCTCAGGCCAGGATTCATCGCATTACCGCGCCTACCAAGAGGCGGTGGACGACGTGTTGGCCCTGGCAGGGGCCCATGCCAGTGCCAGCATGCACAGCGATGCAGACATGCTGATCCCCTCGCTTCTCACGCGCCTGAAGGCCGGCCTGACCAGCATCGGCTGGATGCCCGAGCGCATTGCACCGGTGCTCACCGCCGTCGCGCAGATGGCGCCCAGCGCGCTGGTGGAGCTGCAAATGGTGCAGGAAGAGGGGCGCCATGCGGTGCCGGCCGTGGCCGCGCCATTGCCCGCTTCTGCGGGGGCCATTGCGTTGTCGCCTGCGCCAACCCCATCGGCCTGGGCTCAGCTGCCCGAGGCGTGGACGCCATGGGTGAGGATGAGCCCGCCATCATCGTGACGGCTCGATGCTCGATGCCCCCAAGCCCGACAGCGTGGGGCTGTGGATTGGCGGCAAGCGCCTGGAGGCCGGGGTCTGGCTGGAGTTCCTGGGCCAAGGTGGTGGCTGGGTGCCAAGCAGCTGAGCTGGACCAATGCGCGCTCGACCATGTTCCTGTTTGTCGCCAGCGGCGGCGCGAGCCAATCGATCACGCGCCGCATGCTCGAGAAGCTGGCGCAGGAGCGGGCGGTACGGCCGGTTTGAGTGCTGGCGGGCAGAGGTCGCAACTGCCTAGTCGCCAACCGCTCATCGCCTAAAGGGCATCTGGTTTCAGGCCTTTTGGCCGTGGCACAATCTCCGCTTTCGGGGCACCAAGCCCCAGTGGCATGCAGCCACACCAGGCTGCAGCCACCATCAGCCAATAAGCCAATCGCCTGGATGTGCTCAGCGTCCAGGTGCCAAGGAGACACCATGAGCCCATTCTCGCGCAGCCGCATTGCGGCCGCATGCCTGCCCTCGCGCCGCAACCTGCTGGCTGCCACCTTGCTGGGCGCCGCAGCCCTGCTGCCCCTGGCCTCGCAGGCCGCCGATCCCAAGAAGTACCCCGAGCGCACCGTGCGTGTCGTGGTGGGCTTTTCTGCTGGCGGCACCACCGATGTGGTCGCGCGCATTATGGCCAAGGAGCTGACGGCCGAGCTGGGCCAGTCCTTTGTCGTGGACAACAAGCCAGGCGCTGGCAGCAACATCGCCACCGAGCAGGTGGCCCGCGCCGAGAACGATGGCTACACCCTGCTGTTCGTTGCGGTCACCAGCGCGATCAACCAGACGCTCTACCCCAAGGTGCGCTTTGACCTGGAAAAGGACTTTGCGCCCGTCGCGCTGGGCGCCAAGGTGCCCAATGTGCTGGTGGTGAACCCCAGTGTGCCCGCCAATAACGTGCAAGAGCTGATCGCCTTTGCCAAGGCCAACCCCGACAAGGTCTCCTACGCGTCCTCGGGCAGTGGCACCTCGATCCACATGGCAGGGGAGCTGTTCAAGCTCCGCACGGGCCTCAAGACCCAGCACATTCCCTACAAGGGCAGCTCGCCTGCGCTCACCGACCTGATGGCCGGCCAGGTGCAGTTCATGTTCGACAACATGCCGTCGGCCTGGCCGCATGTGAAGGCGGGCAAGCTCAAGGCGCTGGCCGTGACCACCACCAAGCGCTCGCCCACCGCGCCCGATCTGCCGACGATGGAAGAGAGCGGTATCAAGCCTTTTGATGTCTCGTCCTGGTTTGGTCTGATTGCGCCGGCAGGCACCCCGCCTGAAGTGGTGGCAAAGCTCAATGCCGCGATGAACCGCGCCTTTGACAAGCCCCAGGTCAAGGAAGCCTATGAAAAGCTCGGCGCTGTGGCGAGAAGAACACGCCCGAGCAGTTTGGCGCCTTCATCAAGTCCGAAGTGGCGGCTTGGGCACCGGTGGTCAAGTCCTCGGGCGCGACGGTGGACTGAGGCGCGCCCCTTTCCCATCCGCACAGGCAGCTTCGGCTGCCTTTTTTTCTGGCCTGCGCTGGCCTGGGCGACGCCAGCAGGCGGTGGCCTGCGTTAAAGTTCCCAACTGGCACATCCTGACTGATCTTCCTCCTCTGATGCAATCCTCCCCCGTCCATGCGATGACCTCCGGCCTGATGGTGATACACAGCAACCATCCGGAGGCTTTGCGGGACCTGGTCGTGGCCTGGATGCAGCGCTACCACTCCGCCCCCTGGAGAGCGAGACGATTCTGGTGCAAAGCAATGGCATTGCGCAGTGGCTCAAGCTGTCGATGCCCAGCCGGTGGCAGAGGGCGGCTGCGGTATTACCGCGGCTGTCGATGTGCAGCTGCCTGCGCAGTTTCTGTGGCAGGCCTACCGGGCGGTGCTGGGCAAGCACGAGGTGCCCGAGATATCGCCTTTGGACAAGCAGCCGCTCACCTGGCGGCTGATGCGCCTCTTGCCCGATCTGCTGGCCCAGCCCGCGTTTGCCGCGCTGCAGCGCTTTTTGGCCGAGGACCATGACCAGCGCCGGCGCTACCAACTGGCCGAGCGCATTGCCGATCTGTTTGACCAGTACCAGGTCTACCGCGCCGACTGGCTGCGCGACTGGGCCGAGGGCCGGGACCAGCTGCGCAGCGCACGCGGCGATATCCAGCCGCTCGATGAAGAGCAGCGTTGGCAGGCGCAGCTATGGCGCGCGCTGCTGGACGATGTGGGCGCCGCCGGAATGGAGACCAGCCGCGCCGCCGTGCACCAGCGCTTTGTGCAGTACCTGCAGTCGCCGCAAGCGCTGCAATCGCCGCAGGCGCATGTCCCCCGCCTGCCGCGCCGCGTGGTGGTGTTTGGCATCTCGTCGATGCCGGCGCAGACCTTGCAGGCGCTCGCTGCCATCTCGCGCAGCTGCCAGGTGCTGCTGTGCGTGCACAACCCCTGCCGCCACCACTGGTCGGACATCGTCGCCGACAAGGATTTGCTGCGCCACCAGTACCGGCGCCAACAGCGCAAGGGCAGCATGCACAGGCTTATCCACGACGACGACCTGCACCAGCATGCCCATCCGCTGCTGGCCGCCTGGGGCAAGCAGGGGCGCGACTACATCCACCTGATTGACGAGTTCGACCAGCCGGACCAGTACGCGTCGCTGCTGGGGCCCGTCAATGGCGGGCGCATTGACCTGTTTGGTGAGGCCGAGCCCAGCCATATGCTGGCCCAGTTGCAGGACGACATCCTGGACCTGCGGCCGCTGGCCGAAAGCCGCGTGCTGTGGCCGGCGGTGGACCCGGCGCAGGACGCCTCCATCCGCTTTCAGACTGTGCACAGCCCGCAGCGCGAGGTGGAGGTGCTGCACGACCAGCTGCTCGCCCGCCTGGGCGCCGATCCTAGCCTGCGGCCGCGCGACATCATCGTCATGGTGCCCGATATCCAGGTCTATGCGCCGCATATCGATGCGGTGTTTGGCCGCATCGCCCGCAGCGATGCGCGTTACATCCCCTATTCGCTGGCCGACCAGAGCCAGCGCGGGCGCGAGCCCATGCTGGTGGCGTTGGAGCATGTGCTCGCGATGCCTGAGAGCCGCTTTGCGGTGAGCGAAGTGCTCGATCTGCTCGCTGTCGATGCCCTGCGCCAGCGCTTTGGCATTGACCCGGATGACCTCGCGTTGCTGCACCGCTGGATCGAGGGCGCCGGTGTGCGCTGGGGTCTGGATGCCGCCCAGCGCGCCCGCATTGGTCTGGCGCAGGCGGGAGAGACCAACAGCTGGCGCTTTGGCCTGCGCCGCATGATGCTGGGCTTTGCGGTAGGCCGTGGCGAGGCGCTCGGAGACATCCAGCCCTACGACGAGATTGGTGGCCTCGATGCTGCCGCGCTGGGCGGCCTGGCCGCTTTGCTGCGCGCATTGGAGCAGGCCTGCGATCTGCTGGCCGAGGACCTGCCGCCCAGCACCTGGGTGGAGCGCGCCCGCGAGGTGCTGGTCTTGCTGTTTGACCCCAGCAAGAACATGAAAAACTGCTGCAGATGCAACTCATCCAAGGCCTGGAGCGCTGGCTGGGCCAGTGCGAAGCGGCAGCGTTTGACGAGGCCTTGCCGCTGTCGGTGGCGCGCGAGGCCTGGCTGGCCGGCATGGATGCCAGCAGCCTGAACCAGCGCTTTATGGCCGGGTCGGTGAGCTTTTGCAGCCTGATGCCCATGCGCGCCATTCCGTTTCGGATGGTCTGCCTCTTGGGCATGAATGACGGCGCCTATCCGCGCCCGGTATCGGTGCTGGATTTTGACCTGATGCGCCAGCGGTACCGGCCCGGCGACCGCTCGCGCCGCGATGATGACCGCTACTTGCTGCTGGAGGCGGTGCTGTCCGCCCGCGAGCAGCTCTATATCAGCTGGGTGGGGCGCAGCATCCGCGACAGCACTGCCCGGCCGCCTTCGGTGCTGATCGGTCAGCTGCGTGACCATCTGGCCCAGGGCTGGCAACTGGCGGGCACCCCCGCAGCACTGTCTGGCCCTGCCGCTGGCGAGGCGCTGCTGAGCGCGCTCACGCAAGAGCACCCGCTGCAGCCTTTTCAGCCCACGTTACTTCGCGCAGCCGCCCTCGCATGCGGGCAGCGATGGCCTCTACACCTATGCACAGGAATGGCATGGTGTGCACGGCGATGGCCTGCAGACCGAGGCGGCCGAAGACGCGCTGGAGGCCTTGCCCGAGATGGGGCTGGAGGCCGCGCTGAACCTGCGCCAACTGCAGGACTTTGCACAAAAGCCGGTGGCTGCTTTCTTTCGCCAGCGCCTGCGTGTGTATTTTGAGGACGAGGACCTAACGGCCAGGACGAGGAAATGTTTGCCCCCGATGGCCTGCAGGCCTGGGCCTTGCAAGCGAGCTGCTGAGCGCCTTGGAGCCCTGGGTGCGCGACAACCCCAGGCGGCGGCCGATGCGCCCGCCTGCGCGCGCAGCTCGATGCCGCTGCCCAGCGTTTGCGGCTGGAGGGGCGCCTGCCGCTGCGCGCCTTTGCCGATTGCGCGCTGGAGCCGCTTGCGATGCCGCCCAGCGTGCGCTGCAGGTCTATGCGGCGGCAACTGCGCTACTGGCCGCAGGCGAGCAGCGCAGCACTGGAGCTGCGCTACAGCGATGGCGCAGAGGGCCCGGCCGTGGCCGACTGGTTGCGCGGCCTGCGCTGGGCCGATGCAGCCGGCCAGCAGCAAGCCGCCAAGATCAGCCTGTCTGCCGGCCGCTTGCATGCCGGCGAGCAGCTGCGCTATGACCGCCTGGTGCGCGCCTGGGTCGAGCACCTGGCCTGGCACAACGCGGGCCAGGCGCTGACGACGGTGGTTTGTACCGAATCGGGCATTGCAGTGTTTGCGCCGCTGGCCGCTGGCGCTGCGCAAGCGGCCTGGCGCCAGTTGCTGGCGCTGTGGCAGCAAGGCATGCGCGCGCCCTTGCCGCCGCTGTGCGTACCTCCATCGCCAGCCTGGCGCCCACGGCATCTGTCGGCCAGCTCGCGGCGCTCTATGACGACAGCTACCGGGGCACCGGTGAGCTGCAGCGCTCGGCCGAGCTGGCCCGGGTGTTTCCGGATTTTGATGCGCTGCTGGCCGCTGGTTTGCTGGATGTGGCCCAGCAGCTCTATGGCGACATGCTGAACCACGTGCAATTGGTCAATGGCCAGCATCCGCAGGCGCTGGCGCGCTTTGCGGAGGGTGATGCGGGCGACGCGGGTGATGGGAGGGGCCGCAATGAGCGCGATGCCAAGCGATACCACTCTGCCACTCGAGCCGCTGCGCTTTCCGCTGTGGGCAGCCGCTTGATCGAGGCCAGTGCCGGCACCGGAAAAACCTATACGATCGCCGCGCTCTACCTGCGTCTGGTGCTGCAGCATGGCGGCGAGCAGGCCTTTGGCCGGCCGCTGGCGCCGCCCGATATTCTGGTGGTGACCTTCACCGATGCGGCGACGCAAGAGCTGCGCGACCGCATTCGCCAGCGCCTGTCAGAAGCTGCCCAGCTGTTTGCGCAGAACCCGCAAGAGCCGGATAGCGAAGCGCAGTGGATCCCTTGCTGCTGGCACTGCGCGCCGACTACCCCGCCAGCCGCTGGCCCGCCTGCGCCCGTTTGCTGCACGAGGCCGCGAACTGGATGGACGAGGCGGCGGTCTCCACCATCCACAGCTGGTGCTACCGCATGCTGCGTGAGCATGCGTTTGACAGCGCAGCCTGTTCCAGCAGAGCCTCATCACCGACCAGAGCGAGCTCCTGACCCAGGTGGTGCAGGACTACTGGCGCCGCCAGTTCTATGATCTGCCCCCGCCAGCTCACTGCGCAGCTTGCTCC
>NZ_JBHRUZ010000020.1:0-27366 GCF_042647185.1 Comamonas sp. JC664 | reverse complement strand
CAGACGCCTCGCACTGCTTGGCTCTAGTCAATCATCGACTAACTAAAGCGGCATAAGCTCAACCTCTAATCCGTTGGAATCTATGGTGGGTCTAGTTGGGCTCGAACCAACGACCCCTGCGTTATCAACACAGTGCTCTAACCAGCTGAGCTACAGACCCATTCCACGCAGCTAACTCTTGTGAGCTAGCCACCTGGCTTGTGTTCCAACAACCGATAAGTGTGGGCGTTCAATCTTGATTGCTTTTTTGGCTCCTGCCGTGCCGATGGCACTTAACTTTGTTTGCACAAAGTTAGCATCCACCGAAACAGCGAAGCTGTTTTCCAGAAAGGAGGTGATCCAGCCGCACCTTCCGATACGGCTACCTTGTTACGACTTCACCCCAGTCACGAACCCCGCCGTGGTAAGCGCCCTCCTTGCGGTTAGGCTACCTACTTCTGGCGAGACCCGCTCCCATGGTGTGACGGGCGGTGTGTACAAGACCCGGGAACGTATTCACCGTGACATTCTGATCCACGATTACTAGCGATTCCGACTTCACGCAGTCGAGTTGCAGACTGCGATCCGGACTACGACTGGCTTTATGGGATTAGCTCCCCCTCGCGGGTTGGCAACCCTTTGTACCAGCCATTGTATGACGTGTGTAGCCCCACCTATAAGGGCCATGAGGACTTGACGTCATCCCCACCTTCCTCCGGTTTGTCACCGGCAGTCCCATTAGAGTGCCCTTTCGTAGCAACTAATGGCAAGGGTTGCGCTCGTTGCGGGACTTAACCCAACATCTCACGACACGAGCTGACGACAGCCATGCAGCACCTGTGTTACGGTTCTCTTTCGAGCACATGTCCATCTCTGGTCACTTCCGTACATGTCAAAGGTGGGTAAGGTTTTTCGCGTTGCATCGAATTAAACCACATCATCCACCGCTTGTGCGGGTCCCCGTCAATTCCTTTGAGTTTCAACCTTGCGGCCGTACTCCCCAGGCGGTCAACTTCACGCGTTAGCTTCGTTACTGAGAAAGTTAATTCCCAACAACCAGTTGACATCGTTTAGGGCGTGGACTACCAGGGTATCTAATCCTGTTTGCTCCCCACGCTTTCGTGCATGAGCGTCAGTACAGGTCCAGGGGATTGCCTTCGCCATCGGTGTTCCTCCGCATATCTACGCATTTCACTGCTACACGCGGAATTCCATCCCCCTCTACCGTACTCTAGCTATGCAGTCACAAAGGCCGTTCCCAGGTTGAGCCCGGGGATTTCACCTCTGTCTTACATAACCGCCTGCGCACGCTTTACGCCCAGTAATTCCGATTAACGCTCGCACCCTACGTATTACCGCGGCTGCTGGCACGTAGTTAGCCGGTGCTTATTCTTACGGTACCGTCATCACTCTCCTTTATTAGAAGAGAGCTTTTCGTTCCGTACAAAAGTAGTTTACAACCCGAGGGCCTTCATCCTACACGCGGCATTGCTGGATCAGGCTTTCGCCCATTGTCCAAAATTCCCCACTGCTGCCTCCCGTAGGAGTCTGGGCCGTGTCTCAGTCCCAGTGTGGCTGGTCGTCCTCTCAGACCAGCTACAGATCGTCGGCTTGGTAAGCTTTTATCCCACCAACTACCTAATCTGCCATCAGCCGCTCTAGTAGCGCAAGGCCCGAAGGTCCCCTGCTTTCATCCTTAGATCTCATGCGGTATTAGCTACTCTTTCGAGTAGTTATCCCCCACTACTAGGCACGTTCCGATGTGTTACTCACCCGTTCGCCACTCGTCAGCATCCGAAGACCTGTTACCGTTCGACTTGCATGTGTAAAGCATGCCGCCAGCGTTCAATCTGAGCCAGGATCAAACTCTATAGTTCGATCTTGAATTTAAAGTCTCTCGACTACTCACTCACTTGACGGAATCAAGAAGATTAAAAATCTTCCTCATTACTGTTTAAAGTGAGCGCTTGTTTTGCTCCGAAGAACATATGGCAATCGCCACCAAACGCCCACGCTTATCGGCTGTTAATTTTTAAAGACCTGACCCAAGAGCCTCAACCCTCAGATCCCCTCGCCGCGATCAGCGAAGCCTTGTATTGTAGCACAGCTTTTGCTGCACTCAAGAACGTTTTCACGTTTTCTTCTCAACTCTTGCAGCTCACCGACCCTTGGGCCTGGCACGCTACTCTTTTAAGAGCAGAGAAGAAAACGTCCAGCTAGTTGCTGGACGTTTTCAGTATAAAAGCCTGACGATGACCTACTTTCACACGGGAATCCGCACTATCATCGGCGCGAAGTCGTTTCACTGTCCTGTTCGGGATGGGAAGGAGTGGTACCAACTTGCTATGGTCATCAGGCATAACTTTTTGCTCCTTGGCGGCTTTGCGCTGATCGGTCGATCAGGGCATTGCTGCTTTCGAAGCGAATTCATAGAGTCGGCATCAAGCTTTGGAGCTTGGTGCTATCAGCGTTTTATTTGATTGCGCCGACCTGAGCCAGTGATTGTAACACGCTGTGGTGTTCATCATTGTCTGATCTCAAGTCTTTGGCATAACTGCAGTTGCAGTGTTCTTTGCATTGGGCCCCATCTAAGGCGGGGCCAATCAAAGTTATAGGGTCAAGCCGCACGAGCAATTAGTATTGGTTAGCTTAACGCATTGCTGCGCTTCCACACCCAACCTATCAACGTCCTGGTCTAGAACGACTCTTCAGGGGGGTCAAGCCCCGGCAGATCTCATCTTGGAACGAGTTTCCCGCTTAGATGCTTTCAGCGGTTATCTCTTCCACACATAGCTACTCGGCAATGCCACTGGCGTGACAACCGATACACCAGAGGTGTGTCCACTCCGGTCCTCTCGTACTAGGAGCAGGCTTCCTCAAATCTGCAGCGCCCACGGAAGATAGGGACCAAACTGTCTCACGACGTTTTAAACCCAGCTCACGTACCTCTTTAAATGGCGAACAGCCATACCCTTGGGACCGACTACAGCCCCAGGATGAGATGAGCCGACATCGAGGTGCCAAACACCGCCGTCGATATGAACTCTTGGGCGGTATCAGCCTGTTATCCCCAGAGTACCTTTTATCCGTTGAGCGATGGCCCTTCCATACAGAACCACCGGATCACTATGTCCTGCTTTCGCATCTGCTCGACTTGTCAGTCTCGCAGTTAAGCACGCTTATGCCATTGCACTATCGTCACGATGTCCGACCGTAACTAGCGTACCTTCGAACTCCTCCGTTACGCTTTGGGAGGAGACCGCCCCAGTCAAACTGCCTACCATGCACTGTCCCCGATCCAGATAATGGACCAAGGTTAGAACCTCAAACACACCAGGGTGGTATTTCAACGTTGGCTCCATGAGAACTAGCATCCTCACTTCAAAGCCTCCCACCTATCCTACACAGATCTGTTCAAAGTCCAATACAAAGCTACAGTAAAGGTTCATGGGGTCTTTCCGTCTTTCCGCGGGGAGATTGCATCATCACAAACATTTCAACTTCGCTGAGTCTCAGGAGGAGACAGTGTGGCCATCGTTACGCCATTCGTGCAGGTCGGAACTTACCCGACAAGGAATTTCGCTACCTTAGGACCGTTATAGTTACGGCCGCCGTTTACTGGGACTTC
The DNA here is from genome assembly GCF_042647185.1 of Comamonas sp. JC664. NCBI lineage: Bacteria > Pseudomonadati > Pseudomonadota > Betaproteobacteria > Burkholderiales > Comamonadaceae > Comamonas > Comamonas sp. JC664. Next base: position 23,759 of record NZ_JBHRUZ010000020.1, on the reverse strand, counting down.
AATCAAGAGCTTGCACCCCATCATTTAATCTTCCAGCACCGGGCAGGCGTCACACCCTATACGTCCACTTTCGTGTTTGCAGAGTGCTGTGTTTTTATTAAACAGTCGCAGCCACCTATTCTTTGCAACCCCGTTTAGCTCCGTTTGTACAACTTCACTTACTGAGGGCACACCTTCTCCCGAAGTTACGGTGTCAATTTGCCGAGTTCCTTCTCCTGAGTTCTCTCAAGCGCCTTAGAATACTCATCTCGCGCACCAGTGTCGGTTTGCGGTACGGTCGTGTGTAGCTGAAGCTTAGTGGCTTTTCCTGGAAGCTGGGTATCACTCACTTCGTCTGCAAGCAGACCCGTTATCACCCCTCATCTTAGCCCGGCGGATTTGCCTACCGAGCACGACTACAGGCTTGAACCAACATATCCAACAGTTGGCTGAGCTAACCTTCTTCGTCCCCACATCGCACTACACATCGGTACGGGAATATTGACCCGTTTCCCATCAGTTACGCATCTCTGCCTCACCTTAGGGGCCGACTTACTCTACGCCGATGAACGTTGCGTAGAAAACCTTGCGCTTACGGCGAGCGGGCTTTTCACCCGCTTTAACGCTACTCATGTCAGCATTCGCACTTCTGATACCTCCAGCATCCGTTACCAGACACCTTCACAGGCTTACAGAACGCTCTCCTACCACGCACAGTAAAACTGTGCATCCGCAGCTTCGGTAACTGGCTTAGCCCCGTTACATCTTCCGCGCAGGACGACTCGATCAGTGAGCTATTACGCTTTCTTTAAATGATGGCTGCTTCTAAGCCAACATCCTGACTGTTTTAGCCTTCCCACTTCGTTTCCCACTTAGCCCGTTTTAGGGACCTTAGCTGGCGGTCTGGGTTGTTTCCCTCTTGAGTCCGGACGTTAGCACCCGGTGCTCTGTCTCCCAAGCTGTACTCTGCGGTATTCGGAGTTTGCATAGGTTTGGTAAGTCGCCATGACCCCCTAGCCTAAACAGTGCTCTACCCCCGCAGGTAATACTTGAGGCACTACCTAAATAGTTTTCGGAGAGAACCAGCTATTTCCAAGTTTGTTTAGCCTTTCACCCCTATCCACAGCTCATCCCCTAGTTTTGCAACACTAGTGGGTTCGGACCTCCAGTACCTGTTACGGCACCTTCATCCTGGCCATGGATAGATCACTTGGTTTCGGGTCTACACCCAGCGACTTGTCGCCCTATTCGGACTCGATTTCTCTACGCCTTCCCTATTCGGTTAAGCTTGCCACTGAATGTAAGTCGCTGACCCATTATACAAAAGGTACGCCGTCACCCCTAAGGGCTCCGACTTTTTGTAAGCATGCGGTTTCAGGATCTATTTCACTCCCCTCCCGGGGTTCTTTTCGCCTTTCCCTCACGGTACTTGTTCACTATCGGTCGATGATGAGTATTTAGCCTTGGAGGATGGTCCCCCCATATTCAGACAGGGTTTCTCGTGCCCCGCCCTACTTGTCTGCAGCCTAGTACCACCAATGCGTTTTCACATACGGGGCTATCACCCACTATGGCCGGACTTTCCATTCCGTTTTGTTAACACACTGACTATCACTGCAAGGCTCTTCCGAATTCGCTCGCCACTACTATCGGAATCTCGGTTGATGTCTTTTCCTCTGGGTACTTAGATGTTTCAGTTCTCCAGGTTCGCTTCGACAACCTATGTATTCAGTTGCCGATACCTATTGCTAGGTGGGTTCCCCCATTCAGAAATCTCCGGATCAAAGTTTATTTGCCAACTCCCCGAAGCTTATCGCAGGCTATCACGTCTTTCGTCGCCTATCATCGCCAAGGCATCCACCACATGCTCTTAGTCACTTGACCCTATAACTTTGACATCTATCTCTAGATCTCAAGCCAAGAACCCAAGCAACTGCTTTGCGAGGTCTCTCACCTCGCGCGTTATGCCGTAATGTGAATATCTTTGCTGTAGACCCGGTCGCCCAGATCCACATTCTTGAAGAATATTCGTCATTACTGAATAAAATTGCTCTCGCAAAGTTTCATTCGTTTTGACGCAATCAAATTGTTGCTGGTGGCACGGTCTGCACTAAACCTTTACGAATGTGTAGTTTCCACCAGCAACGCTGATTTTCGACTCTATGAATTTTTAAAGAACAGCCGTATTGATCCGTGAATCCGGAATCAACAACAAAACAGTCTCTTGCGAAACCGCTTTGGTGTTGAGTGATAAGTTATCAGTAAAAGTATTGGTGGAGGATGACGGGATCGAACCGACGACCCCCTGCTTGCAAAGCAGGTGCTCTCCCAGCTGAGCTAATCCCCCTGATTGCCTATAGCCGGCGCATTGCTTCGTTGCCCGCTGCTCACACACATCAGTGTGCTTCGCATCAGACGCCTCGCACTGCTTGGCTCTAGTCAATCAGAATCTACTCCGATTAACCAAAGCGGCATAAGCTCAACCTCTAAATCCGTTGGAATCTAATGGTGGGTCTAGTTGGGCTCGAACCAACGACCCCTGCGTTATCAACACAGTGCTCTAACCAGCTGAGCTACAGACCCATTCCACGCAGCTAACTCTTGTGAGCTAGCCACCTGGCTTGTGTTCCAACAACCGATAAGTGTGGGCGTTCAATCTTGATTGCTTTTTTGGCTCCTGCCGTGCCGATGGCACTTAACTTTGTTTGCACAAAGTTAGCATCCACCGAAACAGCGAAGCTGTTTTCCAGAAAGGAGGTGATCCAGCCGCACCTTCCGATACGGCTACCTTGTTACGACTTCACCCCAGTCACGAACCCCGCCGTGGTAAGCGCCCTCCTTGCGGTTAGGCTACCTACTTCTGGCGAGACCCGCTCCCATGGTGTGACGGGCGGTGTGTACAAGACCCGGGAACGTATTCACCGTGACATTCTGATCCACGATTACTAGCGATTCCGACTTCACGCAGTCGAGTTGCAGACTGCGATCCGGACTACGACTGGCTTTATGGGATTAGCTCCCCCTCGCGGGTTGGCAACCCTTTGTACCAGCCATTGTATGACGTGTGTAGCCCCACCTATAAGGGCCATGAGGACTTGACGTCATCCCCACCTTCCTCCGGTTTGTCACCGGCAGTCCCATTAGAGTGCCCTTTCGTAGCAACTAATGGCAAGGGTTGCGCTCGTTGCGGGACTTAACCCAACATCTCACGACACGAGCTGACGACAGCCATGCAGCACCTGTGTTACGGTTCTCTTTCGAGCACATGTCCATCTCTGGTCACTTCCGTACATGTCAAAGGTGGGTAAGGTTTTTCGCGTTGCATCGAATTAAACCACATCATCCACCGCTTGTGCGGGTCCCCGTCAATTCCTTTGAGTTTCAACCTTGCGGCCGTACTCCCCAGGCGGTCAACTTCACGCGTTAGCTTCGTTACTGAGAAAGTTAATTCCCAACAACCAGTTGACATCGTTTAGGGCGTGGACTACCAGGGTATCTAATCCTGTTTGCTCCCCACGCTTTCGTGCATGAGCGTCAGTACAGGTCCAGGGGATTGCCTTCGCCATCGGTGTTCCTCCGCATATCTACGCATTTCACTGCTACACGCGGAATTCCATCCCCCTCTACCGTACTCTAGCTATGCAGTCACAAAGGCCGTTCCCAGGTTGAGCCCGGGGATTTCACCTCTGTCTTACATAACCGCCTGCGCACGCTTTACGCCCAGTAATTCCGATTAACGCTCGCACCCTACGTATTACCGCGGCTGCTGGCACGTAGTTAGCCGGTGCTTATTCTTACGGTACCGTCATCACTCTCCTTTATTAGAAGAGAGCTTTTCGTTCCGTACAAAAGTAGTTTACAACCCGAGGGCCTTCATCCTACACGCGGCATTGCTGGATCAGGCTTTCGCCCATTGTCCAAAATTCCCCACTGCTGCCTCCCGTAGGAGTCTGGGCCGTGTCTCAGTCCCAGTGTGGCTGGTCGTCCTCTCAGACCAGCTACAGATCGTCGGCTTGGTAAGCTTTTATCCCACCAACTACCTAATCTGCCATCAGCCGCTCTAGTAGCGCAAGGCCCGAAGGTCCCCTGCTTTCATCCTTAGATCTCATGCGGTATTAGCTACTCTTTCGAGTAGTTATCCCCCACTACTAGGCACGTTCCGATGTGTTACTCACCCGTTCGCCACTCGTCAGCATCCGAAGACCTGTTACCGTTCGACTTGCATGTGTAAAGCATGCCGCCAGCGTTCAATCTGAGCCAGGATCAAACTCTATAGTTCGATCTTGAATTTAAAGTCTCTCGACTACTCACTCACTTGACGGAATCAAGAAGATTAAAAATCTTCCTCATTACTGTTTAAAGTGAGCGCTTGTTTTGCTCCGAAGAACATATGGCAATCGCCACCAAACGCCCACGCTTATCGGCTGTTAATTTTTAAAGACCTGACCCAAGAGCCTCAACCCTCAGATCCCCTTCGCCGCGATCAGCGAAGCCTTGTATTGTAGCACAGCTTTTTGAACTGCTTGACAAAGTTTTTAGCGTTTCCGCTAGCCCCTTGTCAGCACCTCAAAAAAGCAAACCTTGCGAACCGCCCTCTTTCGAGTCTGGCAGCTTTGCAAGGCATCGTGCTGTCGATAGACGCTATTGTATAGGCGTTTTCCCGAGGCGTCAGGAAAACGTCCGTCTTTTTTGCAGGCGTGTGTCAGACGGCGCCTGCAACGGCCTTTTCCAGCGCTTCGATGAACATGTCACCCACCGGGAATCCGGCCTGCTGCTCGATCTCCTGGAAGCAGGTGGGGCTGGTGACATTGATCTCGGTGATGCGGTGGCCAATGATGTCCAGACCGATCAGCAGCAAGCCGCGCGGCGCAAGACGCGCGCCGATGTGCTCGGCGATGGCCCGGTCCTCGGGCTCCAGCGCTTGGGCCACGCCTTTGCCGCCAGCGGCCAGATTGCCACGCACTTCATTGCCCTGCGGGATGCGCGCCAAGCAGAACGGCACGGGCTGGCCGCCAATGATCAGCACGCGCTTGTCGCCCTTGGTGATTTCAGGCAGGTACTTTTGCACCATCACGCTCTGGGCACCGTCCAGGTTCAAGGTTTCGATGATGCTGCCCAGGTTCATGCCATCGGCACCGACGCGGAAGATGCCCATGCCGCCCATGCCGTCCAGGGGCTTCAAGATGATGTCCTTGTGCTCGGCGTGGAAGTCGCGGATATCTTGCGCGCTGCGGGTGACCAGGGTCACGGGCGCGTATTCGGCAAATTCCATCACGGCCAGCTTTTCGGGGTGGTCGCGCAAGGCGGCGGGCTTGTTGAAGACCTTGGCGCCTTCGCGCTCGGCCTGGCCGAGCAGGTGCGTGGCGTAGAAGTACTCGCTGTCGAAGGGCGGATCCTTGCGCATGACGATGGCGTCGAATTCGGCCAGCTCGGCCCGGCGGCCAGATGCTTCGTCAAACCAGCGCGTCTCGTCACCGGTCAGCACAATGTCGCGCACCTGGGCCGAGACCTTCTCGCCGCTGATCCAGCGGATGTGCCGCGGCTCGCAGACGGTGATGCGGTGGCCGCGCGCCTGGGCGCTGCGCATCATCGCGAAGGTACTGTCCTTGTAGATCTTGAAGGACTCAATCGGATCGGCAACAAAGAGGATATGCATGGTGTGGGTCGGCGGCCTGGGGCCGCCCTGTGTATTCAATGGCCTTGCCTGCCCACCAGAGGGCCACGCAAGCAGAAACGAACAGAACTGGGCGCGCTCAAGCCGAGCGGCGCTTGCCGTAATGTTGCACAAAAAGCGCAAGGCTGCCTGCGGCCACGCCCCAAAAGGCCGATCCCACTCCGGCTATTGTTACGCCGCTCACCGCCACCAGGAAGGTGATCAGCGCCGCTTCGCGGTACTGCTCGCCTTGCAAGGCCGTGTGCAGCCCGCCCCCGATGGTGCCCAGCAGCGCGATGCCGGCGATTGCCACCACCAGCTCATGCGGGAATGCGGTCAGCAGTCCCGCAATGACGACCCCGAACCAGCCAATCAGCACATAGATGACACCGCAGACCACAGCGGCGGCATAGCGCCTGGCCTTGTCGGGGTGGGATTCCGGCCCCATGCAGATGGCGGCGGTGATGGCCGCCAGGTTGATGCCAAAGGCGCCAAAGGGTGCCAGCAGCAAGGTGGCCAGGCCCGTCATCGTGATCAGCTTGGAGATAGGCAGGTCATAGCCCGAGCCCCGGATGATGGCCACGCCCGGCAGGTTCTGCGAGGCCATCGTAACCACAAACAGCGGCAGCGCCAGGCTGATGGCGGCCTGCCAGCTGAAGCTGGGCATGGTGAACACCGGCATCGTCAGGCCCGGCTGCACGGCAGACCACTGGATCTTGTGCTGCAGCAGCGCCACCACAATGCCGACTGCCAAGGTGAGCATGACCGCATAGCGCGGCAGCAGGCGCCGGCCCAGCAGGTAGGTGACCAGCATGGCCACCACCAGCCAGGTATTGGTCTGCGCGGCGGCAAAGGCATCCAGGCCAAAGCGGGTCAGCACGCCCGCCAGCAAGGCCGAGGCAATCGCAATCGGGATGCGGTTCATCAGCCGCTCAAACCAGCCCGTCATGCCTACCAGCGCAATCAATACCGCACTGATGATGAAGGCGCCAATGGCATCACCCATGCCAAACGCCCCGGTGGCGCCGGCCGTGGCCAGCACCGCGGCCCCGGGCGTGGACCAGGCCACGACCACCGGCTTGCGCAGCAAGATGCTGGGCACCCAGCAGCACAGACCGACACCGATGCCCAGCGACCAGACCCAGGACGAGACCTGCGCCGGCGTGGCGCCAAAGCTTTGCGCCGCCTGGAACACAATCGCAATGGAGCTGGTCAGGCCCACCAGCACCGTGACAAAGCCTGCGATGAGCGCCGATGCGCTCATGTCCTTGAAAAACCGCATACACCCTTTCGCGCCGCCAAGGTGTTCGCTGGCCCGGGGTGCGCGCAGCGGGTGAGCAGCCCTGGCTGGTTAAATTTCGAGTTTCGAGCCCAGCTCCACCACGCTGTTGCTCGGCAGCAGCAGGAACTCTGCCGCACCTGCTGCATTGTGGTGCATCTGGGCAAACAACTTCTGCCGCCAAGGTGCCATGCCAGCGCTGGTCTTGTCCGTGGGCACAAACACATCGCGCGAGAGGAAGTAGCTGGTCACCATCTGCCCGGTATCGCAGCCATGGCCGCGCAGTTGGTGCAGCGCATTGGGCACATCCACATCGTTCTTGAAGCCGTAGTTCAGCTGCACGCGCCAGCAGTCGCCGCCCAGCGGCTCGATCACCGCGCGCTTTTCCAGGCCGATCCAGGGCACCTCGTGGTAGACGATGTTGACGAACATGTTCTGCTCATGCAGCACCTTGTTGTGCTTGAGGTTGTGCAGCAAGGCCGTGGGCACCACATGGGCGTCAGACGTCATAAACACCGCCGTGCCCGGCACCCGCGTGGGCGGCGCCTGCAGCACCATCTGCAGGAAGGACTGCAGGTCGATGCCATCGGCATGCAGCTTTTGGTAGACCAGCTCACGCCCGCGCTTCCAGGTCATCATCACGACAAACAGGCACAGACCGATGGCCAGCGGGAACCAGCCGCCATCGAACAGCTTGAGCAGATTGGAGGCAAAGAAAGTGATGTCTATACAGAAGAAGAACACCGTCGGCGCCAGCGCCATCCACAGCGCATATTTCCAGCCATAGCGCAATACAAAGAAGGTGAGCACCGTGGTGATGGTCATGTCCAGGGTCACCGCAATCCCGTAGGCCGCCGCCATATTGCTGCTGGATTTGAACAGGATCACTGCCAGCACAATGGTCAGGAACAGGCTCCAGTTCACAAAGGGGATGTAGATCTGCCCCGTGTCACGCACGCTGGTGTGCAGGATCTGGATGCGCGGCAGGTAACCGAGCTGGATGACCTGCTTGGTGACGCTGAACGCGCCGGTGATCAGCGCCTGCGATGCGATCACCGTCGCCATCGTCGCGAGCAGCACCAGGGGCAGCAGCGCCCAGCCGGGCGCCAGCATGAAGAAGGGGTTCTTCACTGCCTCGGCGTTCTCCAGCACCAGCGCGCCCTGGCCAAAGTAATTGAGCACCAGGGACGGCATGGCTACACTGAACCATGCCAGGCGAATCGGCTTGCGGCCAAAATGGCCCATGTCGGCATACAAGGCCTCCGCCCCGGTCACGCAGAGCACCACGGCGCCCAGAATGATGAAGCTGATGCCCGGATGCCGGCCGATAAAGCCCAGCGCATGGTGCGGGCTGAGCGCCCACAGCACCTGCGGGTGGTCCACAATGTTCCAGACGCCCAAGGCGGCAATGCAGATGAACCAGACCACCATGATGGGCCCGAAGAACTTGCCGATGCCCGCCGTGCCCCGCTTTTGCACCCAAAACAGCAGCAGCAAGACCACCAAGGTGAGCGGAATCACCCAGGACTTGAAGCCGGGCGAGACCACCTCCAGGCCTTCGACGGCCGAGAGCACCGAGATCGCAGGCGTGATCACGCCATCGCCGTAGAACAGGCAGGTGCCAAAGATGCCGACCAGCATCAGCACCGAGCGCAGCTTGGGCTTGTCCTTGACCGCTTGCGAGGCCAGTGCCAGCATCGCAATCAGCCCGCCCTCGCCGTTGTTGTCCGCCCGCAGCACCAGGACCACATATTTGAGCGAGACGATCAGCGTCAAGGTCCAGAACAGGATGGACAGCACGCCATAGACGTTGTCGTGGGTGAAAGGCACATGGCCTGAGCCAAACACCTCTTTGAGCGAATACAGCACGCTGGTGCCAATATCGCCATACACCACCCCGATGGCGCCTAGGGTCAGCGCGGGCAGTGCGGATTTATTGTTGTGTTGCACATCAAGCCTTTGTGCCATGCCGCATCAGGCATGCTTGTAGTGGATTGGTTTGCATTGTGCGCCTGTTGTTGCGCCCGCAGTGAAGCCGCGCATCCGGACAAGCCCGAATGGCGGATCAGGAGCGGGCGGCAATCAGAGGTTGTAGGAAGGCCGCAAACGGCTCAGTCGTAGATTTCGGCGTCCGGATCGGTCGCCTCGAGCTCATAGCTGGCCGCCAACATCGCCAGCCGCGCCACCACGCCATACATATAGAAGCGGTTGGGTGCGCTGGCCCCCACCGAATCGCCCGGCGAGATGCCGTGCTCAAACGACAGCGGGATGAAATGCGCGCCGGGCACATTGAGGTTGTCCTCCGCGCCCTTGTCCGAGTGGGCGCGGTAGTAGCCGCCCACCACATAGCGGTCAATCATGTAGACCACCGGCTCGGCCGCTTCCTTGTCCATGCGCTCGACGGTCTGCACACCCTCCTGGATGATCATGTCGTGCACCTGCTGGCCGTCCTTGACCAGCGACATCTGGTTCTTGGTCTTGACCGACAGCTGCCGCAGCTCCTTGGCGTCATGCACGCTCATCACGCCCATGCCATAGGTGCCGTTGTCGGCCTTGACGACGACAAAGGGCGTCTCCTTGATGCCGTATTCCTTGTACTTGCGCCGTACTTTGGTCAGCATCACGTCGACATCTTCACGCAACTCATCGAGTGCATGCTCGCTGCCATCGGTGAAGTCCACGCCCTTGCGGCTGCTGAACATCGGGTTGATCAGCCAGGGATCGATCCCCATCAGCTTGCCAAAGCGCTTGGCCACCTCTTCATAGCTTTGAAAATGGCGGCTCTTGCGGCGCACGCTCCAGCCCGCATGCAACGGCGGCAGCACAAACTGCTCGTAGACCTCTTCCAGAATGCCGGGTGCGCCGGTGGACAGGTCATTGTTCAGCAAGATGGTGCAGGGGTCGAAATACTTCAGGCCCACGCGGCGGCCATGGCGCAGCGCCGGCTCGATCACCAGCTCCTTGTTGCCCACCTTGAGCTTGATCGTCTCCTTGACTTCCGGATCGATCGAGCCGATGCGCACATTCAGCCCCGCCATCGAGAAGATATGCTGCAGCTGCACCAGATTGGCCAGGTACTGCGGGTTGCGCGTCTGGTTCTCGGGAATGATCAGCAGGTTGCGCGCCTCAGGGCAGATCTTTTCAATCGCAGCCATCGCCGATTGCACAGCCAGCGGCACCATCTCTGGCGTCAGGTTGTTCCAACCGCCAGGGAACAGGTTGGTATCAACCGGTGCGAGCTTGAAGCCAGCATTGCGGATATCCACCGACGAATAGAGCGGAGGCGTGTGCTCCATCCACTCCAGACGGAACCAGCGCTCGATCGCGGGCATGGCATCGAGCATGCGCTGTTCCAATTCGTTGATGGGCCCCGTTAGGGCTGTTATGAGATTCGGGACCATAAATGAATACTGTTTGAGGGCTCAAAAAAAACGAGCAAAAAACAATTGAGTACCAATTGTAGAGAGTTGAGGGCCAAAGTCACCAGAACTTTGCTGCCGCCCTACCTAGCAAGCACTCACCTTCTCCAGAAAGCCGGCGTCAACAGGGCCAGAAAGCTGAGAATCTCCAGCCGGCCCATCAGCATGCCCAAGGTGGTCACGCTCAGTTGGAAGCTGGTCAGCCCGGCAAAATTGTTGCTGGGGCCCAGGTCGCCCCAGCCTACACCGGCACAGTTCACGCTGGCAAGCACGGCGCCCAGCGCGTTTTGCAAATCCATATCCGTGAACAGCAAGGCCATGGTCAGCACCGCAATGGTGGCGCAGTACACCAGCATGAAGGCCAGCACCGAGAAAATCACCCGCTCATCCACCGCCAGGCCGCCCACCGTCACCGGCTGCACTGCATTGGGGTGCACCAGGCGCCGCATTTCACGCCGGGTTTGCTTGAGCAGCAGCAGCATGCGGATCATCTTGATACCGCCGCCGGTCGAACCCGCACTGGTGGCCACCCCCGACAGCAGCAGCATGAAGACCGGCGCAAAAGGCGGCCACAGCCCGAAATCGACGGCTGCATAGCCGGTGGTGGTCGCAACCGATACGGTGTGGAAAACGCCCATGCGCAGCGATTCCAGCGGGCCATACACCCCCTTGAACCACAGCAGTGCCGCCACCAGCAAGCCGCCACCCAGCAAGGTGCCGATGGTGGCGCGGAACTCAGGCTGCCGGTACAGCACCCAGACATTGCGCTTGCGGATGGCCACAAAATACAGCGCGAAGTTGCAGCTGGCCAGCAGCATGAAGACGGTGCAAATGCCCTCGATCAGCGGTGAATTGAAATAGGCAAAGCTGGCGTCATGGGGGGTGAGACCGCCCAGACTCACCGTGGTGAACATGACCATCACCGCGTCCAGCGGCGTCATGCCGGCCAGCCAGTAGGCCAGCGCGCAGAGTACGGAAAACAGGCCGTACACACCCCACAGCCCCTTGGCGGTTTCGGCCATGCGCGGCGTGAGCTTGGTGTCCTTCACCGGGCCAGCCGCCTCGGCGCGGAAGAGCTGGCTGCCGCCCATGCCAATCATCGGCAGGATGGCCACAGCCAGAATCAGGATGCCCATGCCGCCCATCCACTGCAGAAAGGTGCGCCAGATGTTGAGCGACACCGGCAAGGTATCCACATGGTTGAGCACGGTGGATCCGGTGGTTGTGAGGCCCGAGACCGCTTCAAAATAGGCATGCTGCCAGCTCAGCGCCCGGTCGATGCGCTCAAAGCCCAGGTAGAGCGGCAGCGCCGCAAACAACGGGAACACCATCCACACAAAGGCAACCAGCATGATGCCGTGGCGCGCCTGCAGCTCACGCTGCTCATGCCGAGCCATCCACCACAGCACCGTGCCGCAGGCCCAGGTGATGCCCATGGTCAGCGGGTAGACGCCAAATACGCCATCGTCCGCCCACAGCGAGGAGATCGCGGGCACGGCCATCGTGCCGCCAAACATCAGCAGCAAAATGCCCAATACGCGCAGCACGGGTCGAAGATCAGTCATCGGCCGGGCCTAGAAAAAGGTCACCCCGACACGGAACAGGGCCTCGACCTCATGCACCAGGCGCTTGTTCGGCAAGAAGAGAATGACATGGTCATTGCTCTGGATGATGGTGCCGCTGGTGGGCACGATCACCTCCACCTGCTCGTCATCGCGCTCGTCTTCATCGCGCTCGGCCGCCTCGCTGCCATTGGTGTTGCGCGCATCGGGCGCGGGCAGGCCGCGCACAATCATGCCGATGTGCACATCGCGCGGCAGGCGCAGGCTGCCCACGCGCCGGCCCACGGCCCGCGAGGTTTTCGCATCGCCACGCGCCACAATCTCGATCGCTTCGGCCACGCCCCGGCGCAGGCTGTGCACGGCCTGCACATCGCCCTGGCGCACATAAGCGAGCAGCTCGCCCAGGGTGGCCTGGGCGGGCGACAGCGCAATATCAATCTGCGTGCCATGCATCAGGTCGGCATAGGTGCGGCGGTTGATCAGCGCCAGCACCCGGGTCGCGCCCAGCTTCTTGGCCAGCAGGCAGGACATGATGTTGTCTTCGTCATCATCGGTGATGGCCACGAACAGGTCCACATCCTCGACGTTCTCGTTCTCCATCAAGGTCTCGTCGGTCGCATCGCCCTTGAGCACCAGCACATCCGACGGCAGGCGCGAAGCCAGATAGACGCAGCGGTCCTCGCTTTTCTCGATGATCTTGACCTGGAAGCGCCTCGATTCCTTGGTCAGCGCGCGCGCCAGGCGCATGCCCACACGCCCGCCGCCGGCCACCATCACGCGGCGCACCACCTCGGCCTGTTCACCCACCTGGCGGTTGAAGGCTGCCAGCACATCGCCCAGTTGCTCCTTGTCCGACAGCACAAACACCTCGTCGCCCGGCTCGATGCGGGTGCTGCCCTCGGTCGGCACCAGGCGGTCGGCCTCGTGGTGAAAGCGGCGGTAGACGCCCACCACACGCACGGTGCCATGGGGCAGGTTCTGGCGCACATCGGCCACGCTCAAGCCCACCACCGGCGCGCCGCCGCGTGCGCGCACGGACGCCAGCGCCACATGGCCCTGGGCAAACTCGCGCACCTGCAGCGCCTCGGGGTAGGTCACCAGCTTGCCGATGTAGCCCATCAGCGCTTCTTCGGGGCAGAAGGCATGCGTCACCCCAAAGCCGGTGTCGGACAGCAGCTCGGCATGGCTTTTGAGTGCCACCGAGCGCACGCGCACAATGCGGGTGGGGATGTTGAACAGCACCTGCGCGATCTTGCAGGCGGTCAGATTGGTCTCGTCCTGGGAGGTACAGGCGATCAGCATGTCCGTGTCCGCCGCACCGGCCTCGGCCAGCACCTCGGGGCTGATGCCATTGCCCACCACGCCACGCAGATCGAAGCGGCCTTCGAGATCGCGCAGGCGCACACCATCCGTGTCGATCACGGTGATGTCGTTTTTTTCACTCAGCAAGCTTTCGGCGACACTCTCGCCCACGCGGCCTGCGCCGAGGATCAGAATTTTCATAGCATGAGGCGCCAGCCGCTAGGGAGCGGCCTGGCATGGCCGCATCATAACGTGGGCAAGAGGCGGCCGGTCAGCAAAGATCACCGACCAGCGAGCCAGAGCAGCTGGGAGCGACCGGCATCAGCCGCGCACTTCACCTTCGCCCAGCACAATGTATTTCAGCGAGGTCAGCCCCTCGATACCCACCGGTCCCCGGGCATGGAACTTGTCGGTGCTGATGCCGATTTCGGCGCCCAGCCCGTACTCAAAACCATCGGCAAAGCGCGTGCTGGCGTTGACCATGACGCTGGCCGAATCCACTTCGCGCAAAAAACGCTGCGCATGCATGTGGTCGCGCGTGATGATCGCATCGGTATGGTGGCTGGAGTAGTGGTTGATATGGGCAATCGCCTCGTCCACCCCAGCCACCACCTTGATGCTGATGACGGCGGCCAGGTACTCTTCGGACCAGTCCTGCTCGGTCGCCGCCTGCAGGCGGGCACCGGGCACGCCCTGCAGCAGCGCCAGCGCTTCGGCATCGGCACGCATCTCCACGCCCTTGGCCGCAAACACCGCGCCAATGCGGGGCAGAAAATCTGCCGCCACGGCGCGCGCCACCAGCAGGCTTTCGGTCGCGTTGCAGGGGCTGTATTTCTGCGTCTTGGCGTTTTCCGTCACCTTGACGGCCATGTCCAGATCACTAGGCGCATCGATATAGGTATGGCAGTTGCCGTCCAGGTGCTTGATCACCGGCACCTTGGCTTCGCGGCTGATGCGCTCGATCAGGCCCTTGCCGCCGCGCGGAATGATCACATCGACAAATTCGGGCATCGCAATCAGCTGGCCCACGGCCTCGCGGTCGGTGGTCTGCACCAGCTGCACGCCTGTGGCGGGCAAACCAGCCTCCTGCAATGCCTGCTCGACCAGGCGTGCCAGCGCCTTGTTGGAGTCGATGGCTTCGGAGCCACCGCGCAAAATGCAGGCATTGCCGCTCTTGATCGACAGGCTGGCCGCCTCGATGGTCACGTTGGGGCGGCTTTCATAAATCATGCCGAAGACACCCAGGGGCACACGCATCTGGCCCACGCGAATACCGCTGGGCATCTGCTTCATGCCCACCACCTCGCCCACCACATCGGCCATGGCCGCCAGTTGCTCGCAGCCCTGGGCACAGGTCTCCAGCACCTTGGGCGTCAGGCGCAGGCGATCGACCATCGGCGCAGACAGGCCGTTGGCCTGCGCGCGCGCCAGGTCCTTGGCGTTGTCGGCCTGCAAGGCCTCGGTCTGGTCGCGCAGCAAACGTGCCAGCGCCAGCAAGGCCTTGTTTTTGATAGCAGAAGGCGCTTTAGCCATCTGGGCAGAGGCTTGTTTGGCCTGGAGCCCCAGGGCCTGCATGGTTTCCGAAATGTTCAGGGCATTCATGGGGGCTATTGTCGGGCATTTGCGCCCGGGCGGCGAGGCTGCACGGCCAATGGCCCCTGGCAAATCCCAGGCTCGGCCGGCACAAAGGCCTCTACACTGCAGCCATGTTGAGCCACCAGGAGACCCCCATGCAATCCGCTGCGCTGCGCCAGTTGGGTGCCTTACAAGACGGACTGGACCATTTCGAGGCCGGCCACATGGATGCGGCGGCCCTGAGCCAGCAGGCACGCGGCTACACCGATTTGCTCGGCGCGCTGCCTGCGCAGTTCCAGGAGGTGTTGCTGCAGCTGCTCGACCGGCTCGAATCGAGCGCGCTGTTTGACGAGGAAAGCTGCTCGTTCAGCCGCAAAGACCTGGTGGACAGCCTGCGCCTGTGGCTGAAAAAGGCAGACGCTAGACTGAGCGCCACGGCCTGAGCGGGCCGCAGCACATACCAGCCTGCGGGGCCATCAGGCCCCCAGCCGTCAGGCCGTCAGGCCGTCAGGCGCTCCAGCGCTTCGCGGTACTTGGCCGCGGTCTTGTCGATCACTTCTTGCGGCAGGCGCGGTGCCGGGGCCGTCTTGTCCCAGGGCTTGCCATTGACCTTGGCCTGCTCGAGCCAGTCGCGCACAAACTGCTTGTCATAGCTGGGGGGTTGGCGCCGGTCGCCAGCGCGTCGGCATAGCCTTCCACCGGCCAGTAGCGCGAGCTGTCGGGCGTCAGCACCTCGTCCATCAGCACCAGCTTGCCGTCTTCATCCAGGCCAAACTCGAACTTGGTGTCGGCAATGATCATGCCCTTGGTCAGCGCAATCGCGGCGGCCTTCTTGTAGATGGCGATGCTGATGTCACGGATCTGCGCGGCCAGCTCGGGGCCCACCATCTCGACGGTGCGCTCAAAGGTGATGTTCTCATCGTGCTCGCCCGCTTCGGCCTTGGCCGCTGGCGTGTAGATGGGCTCGGCCAGCTTGGCGGAGTTGATCAGGCCAGCGGGCAGGGGCACGCCGCAGACCGCTTGCGATTCCTGGTATTCCTTCCAGCCGCTGCCCGCCAGGTAGCCACGCACCACCGCCTCGATCGGCACGGGCTTCAGGCGCTTGACCAGCATGGAGCGCAGATGCACCTGGGCCACTTCATCGGGCTGCACGGCCGACTCGGGCGCCTCACCGGTCAGGTGGTTGGGGCAGATGTCGCCGAGCTTGTCGAACCAGTACAGCGCCATCTGCGTCAGCAATGCGCCCTTGCCCGGAATGGGCTCGCCCATGATCACATCGAAGGCCGACAGACGGTCCGAGGCCACCATCAGGATGCGGTCGTTGCCGACGGCGTAGTTGTCGCGCACCTTGCCGCGGGCCAGCAGGGGCAGGGAATGGAGCTTGGAGGTATGCAGTGCAGAAGGTACGGGCTGGGTCATGGTGATGCAGAACTATGGACAGGCACCCTGCGGGAAAACGGAAGGCACGGACAGCCGCGCAACCTCGGCAAGGCAAGCGCTCGATTGTAGTCGTCACCCCCCATGACCTCGCCCGGGTTGCCGGGATGCCTTGGATTGCAGTGCAGTATTGGGCGCCGCAGCGCCTCGAACACGTAGGCCCTTACGTGCTGGCGCACCAAGTCAACGCTGCTTGCCACTGGTTGCAATTGCGCCCAAAGCGCCATGCGCCGCGCATGGGCCCTCCATTTTTTGCAGCACGGCGCGGCGCATTTGTAACCAACGCGGCGGCCTTGCGCGGCCACCCAGGCCCAGAAACCCAGTGAACCGGGTTGTCATAGACTTGCAATTTTGCAGGTCCGGGCGCATCATGGTTTACACGCATGCATGTGTTTCCCCCTCGGGGTGGCTTGGGTTTTAAACGGCCTCAGTCACTTTTCTCGGTTTGCAGAAGGAGACTTATTCATGAACCTGACGATCAGTGGTCACCATTTGGCGGTGACCCCGGCGCTGCGCGAATATGTAACATCCAAGCTGATGCGCATTACGCGACACTTTGACCAGGTGGTGGATGCCAAAGTTTTACTTTCGGTGGAAAAGCAGAAGGAAAAGGAGAAACGGCAGCGTGTGGTGTGCAATCTGCGGGTGAAGGGTGATGAACTCTGTGTTCAGTGCTCTCACCACGATTTGTACGCCGCGGTAGATGCTTTGGTCGACAGGCTGGACCGTATGGTGGCCCGTCACAAGCAACGTGTTCAATCCCACTACAGCGATGCGTTGCGGCAAGCAATGGCGTAAACCCTCTGCTTTTTGCTGAGGAAAAAGATTCTGTTTGAGTACTGACCGATAATACGTGCAGCAACACCTGCATCCAGGTGTTGCTGCGTTCGTTTGATCATGCTCTCCAGTAGCTAGCCATATAGCCGCACTCCACTATGAACTGTCTTGCCTCTATCTTGCCTCCAGCTCAAGTGCTAGTGAGTGTGGATGTTTCCAGTAAAAAACGTGCATTTGAAGAAGCGGGCCTGCTGTTCGAGAGTCTGCACGGCCTCTCGCGCGCCTTGGTCACCGACAGCCTGTTTGCACGCGAGCGACTGGGCTCGACCGGTCTGGGGCATGGCGTGGCCATTCCGCATGGGCGCATCAAGGGCCTCAAGTCCCCGATGGCGGCGGTGTTCCAGCTCGAGCGCGCCATTGGCTTTGACGCCCCTGATGAGCAGCCGGTCAACCTGCTGATCTTTTTGCTGGTGCCCGAAGCGGCCACCCAGCAGCATCTGGAGATCCTCGGCGAGATTGCCGAGCTGCTGTCCAATGCCAGCCTGCGCGAGCAGATGAAGGCCAGTACCAATGCCGAGCAGCTCCACCAGATGATCGACACCTGGCAATCGTCTACCAACAACACCTCGACCGCCCACGCCTGAACGCCGCGCGCCTGCGCCAGCGCCAGCAGGCCCAAGCAAGCACGCGTATCTGCCTTGAACCCCGTTTTTCCTGCTAGTCTTTCACACTGGCGGGTGGCTTTGCTGCGCGCTCTGGCTTTGAAAGGACTGCACCGTGAAACCCAATGTCGTAAGCGCAGATGTGTTGTTCGAGGAGTTCCGTGCCTCGCTGCGCTGGGAATGGCTGGCGGGCCTGGGGGCCTCCGAGCGCCGCTTTGACGAAGTGGCGGTGCGCAGCGCCCGCTCCAGCGCCGACCTGGTGGGCTACCTCAACTACATCCACCCCTACCGCGCGCAGGTGCTGGGCGAGCGCGAGATCGCCTACCTCACCAACTCCACCACCGAAGACTGCCGCCGCCGCATCGCCCGCATCGTGACCCTGGAGCCGCCGGTGCTGGTGCTGGCCGATGGCCAGGGCGCCCCTGACGAGCTGCTGTCCATGTGCGAGCGCGCGCACATCCCGATGTTCTCCACCAAGGAGTCGGCCGCCTTTGTCATCGATGTGCTGCGCGCCTTCCTGTCCAAGCATTTCGCCGACCGCACCACCATGCATGGCGTGTTCATGGACATCCTGGGCATGGGCGTGCTGATCACCGGTGAATCCGGCCTGGGCAAGAGCGAGCTGGGCCTGGAGCTGATCACCCGTGGCAACGGCCTGGTGGCCGATGACGCCGTGGACCTGTACCGCATCAACCAGACCACGATCGAGGGCAAATGCCCCGACCTGCTGCAGAACCTGCTGGAAGTGCGCGGCATCGGCCTGCTCGATATCCGCGCCATCTTTGGTGAGACGGCCGTGCGCCGCAAGATGCGGCTCAAGCTGATCGTGCACCTGGTGCGCAAGGAAACCATGGAGCGCGACTACGACCGACTGCCCGCCGCACCGCTGACCCAGGATGTGCTGGGCATTCCGGTGATGAAGGTGGTCATCCAGGTGGTGGCCGGCCGCAATATCGCCGTGCTGGTGGAAGCGGCGGTGCGCAACACCATCTTGCAGCTGCGCGGCATTGACACCTACCAGGAGTTTGTCGACCGGCACCGCAAGGCCATGGCCAGCGGGCGTGAGTTTTAAAACCACCGAGGCCTGCAGCCTCAAACCAGCCGCAGGTCCTTGACCGCGGCCTGCGGAAACACCTGCTGCAGCTGCGCCGTTGACAGGCCGTACATGCGCGCAAACAGGCCGCCCAGCACGCTGCGGTACTCGTTGAGCACGGGGTAGTCGCGGTTCTGGAACAGATTCGCCTCGCTCACCTCGATCTGCTCGCCCACAATGCGCCCACCGGCCTGCGCCGACAGGCCGCCGCCCAATATCCAGTACGCGGTGCCATGGCCGTGGTCGGTGCCCTTGTTGCCGTTTTCACGGAAGGTGCGGCCAAACTCGCTGACCACCGCGACGACGGTGTGGCGCCAGGGCTCGGCGCCCATCTCCTGCGCAAAGGCGGCCAGGCCCCGGCCCAGGTCATCGAGCCGGTTGGCCAGGTTGCCGCTGGCATTGCCCTGGTTCACATGGGTGTCCCAGCCGCCCACATCGACAAAGCCCAGATCGAACTGGTCACGCATCAAAGTGGCCATGCGCTGGGCCACCAGGCTGAAGCCCTTGGCGCTGATGGCATCACGCCCGGCCTTGTCCATCTCCTCCTGCATGCCGCGCAGCACGGCCGCGCGCACCTCAAAGCCTTCGTTGACGGCAGGCGCCAGTGCGGTGCCGGCATACATCGCGGCAATGGCGCGGCTGCGGTTGGCATCCACGCCGCCCTTGCCGACATTGGCCAGCGCGGTATTGGCAATGCGGGCCGGCCCGCGCATGCACAGCGGCAGTTGCGCGGTGAACGCCATCGGCGCCAGGTCGCTGCGCCCCTGCAAGGTTTGCGCCAGGCGGTTCATGAAGCCGCTGCGCAAACTCGGGTGGGCATCGAGCGGCTGGCCCAGCTCGATCGAGTCCTGGGTTTCAAAATGGCTGCGGGAGAGGTCGTCGGTGCCGGCAAAGGGCACAAAGCAGGCCTGCTTGCTGCGCCACAGCGGCAGCACGCTCCCTTCCATCGCCGGGTGCAGGCCCCAGCGCGTATCCAGCGGCAGCGCGCCATTGGCCTCGCCCGGGCGTGCGATGGCGATCGTGGGGCGCGCGGCGTAGTAGAAGTCGCTGTGCGTGGGCACCAGCAGGCTGTTGCTGTCGTAGGCGCCGCGCAAGAACACCAGCAAAAAGCGCGGTGTATCGCTGCGGGGCGCTGCTGCGCGGGCCCGTGCCAGGCTGAAGGCCAGCGGCAGGCTGGCGGCGGCAGAGAGAAAGTGGCGTCTTTGCATGGCGTACCTCGTCAGCGAACCATCATTTCGGGGGCGGAGAGAAAGTAGGTATTCCAGTCGGGCACATTGCGCGCCTTGGCCAGCGCGTCGCGCGATGCCGCGCTCCACTGGGCCACGCGCGCCTGGGCGGTGGCACGCTGCGCCAGGTCCGGGTACGGCGGCTGCTCCAGCGCGGCCTGAGGTTCGGCGCGGAACAGCACGGCACTGCGTGTCGCAATCTGCCGCGCCACATCAAAGCGCGCGGCCATCTGTCCGGAACTGGCCCAGTCCGATTGCGATACGGGGTAGCCATCGGGCGTTTCATGGCCGTAGAGGGGCTGGCCCAGGCGGTTGATCCAGCCGATCACCGGGCGCACATCGCTGGCTACGCGCTCGTCATAGCCCAGGCGCACGGCGCCCAGCACATAGTGCATGGGGTCCTTGAAGCGCTGGCCTTGCTGGGCCAGCGCCTCGGGCGCGGTCAGCAGCGCACGCAAGGTGGTGGCCATATCGCCATGGCTGCGCGAGAAAGCCGCTGCCGTGCGCTGCACCAAGGCGGGTGGCGGGTTGTCGCTGATAAAGAACACCGCCAGCTTGCGCGCAATGAACTGCGCCGTGGCGGGCGAGGCCACGATGCGGTCCAGCGCCTCGTCCACCGCCGCCATGCCCTTGGCTCGCAGCGGCTGGCCCAGCAAGACCTGGGGCGCATAGTCGTGCCGCTTGGGGTTGAACTCGAAAAAGCCATCGCGCAGGTAATCGGCCTGCAGCTCGGGGTCCATCCGCGGCGGCGGTGCATCGGCATCGCGGGTGCTGAAGCCCACGCCCGTCAGCACATGGGCCATGGCCTGCACATCGGCCTGGGTGTAGCCGCTGCCCACGCCCATGGTGTGCAGCTCCAGAAGCTCGCGGGCGTAGTTTTCGTTGATGTGGCCTTTGGCGTTGCTGGCGTTGTCCAGGTAGAGCAGCATCGCCGGGTGGCGCATGCTCGCTTCGAGCAGCGTGCGGAAGTTACCCAGGGCGTTGGGGCGGATCGCCCGCTCCTCGTAATCTGCTATCCACAGCCGCGTTTCGGCCTTGCGCGTGCTGACATTGAAGTGGTTCATCCAGAACCAGGTCATCTGCTCCTGCAGCTGGGCGGGCGAGTACAGCGCACGCAGCACCTGGCGCTGCTGGGCCTGGGCGGCGAGCTGGTTCAGGTGGCGCTGCACTTCCTGGCGCAGGCGCGCGCCTTCGCCCTCTCCCTGGCCTTGCTCGGTGGCGGTGCGGGCAGCCAGGCGCTGCGCAGCAATGTCGCGCTGCAGCTCCAGCATGCTGCGCTGGCTGATTTCCAAGGCCGCAATCTGCTGCTCGGCCTGGGCGGGCAGGCGGGGCGGCTGGCGCGGCGCGAGCTGCGCATCCAGCCAGCGCTGCAGGCCCAGGCGCTGGAGCTGCTGGTCGGCGCTGTCGCTCGCGCCCCAGCTGACGCGGTCCAGCCATTGCAGGCGCTGGGTGGCGCTCAGCGGCACCGCTGCCGTATCGGGCAACGCCGCCTGCGCGCTGGCCGCATCTGGCGGCGCATGGGAGGCGCAGGCGCCAAGCCACAAGGTGCCCGCCAAGGCGGCGGCGCTGAGGGTGAGCAGTCGGGGCAGTCGGTTAGGGCGCATGGGGAGTCTGGAGCCTGGTGCAGAAGGCCCCATGGTGCGCCTGTGCCGTCGCGCTGCTGTAAAGCTATGTGTGCAAAACGTAAAAAGCGAAGCGTTTTCGGCGCTTCGCTTTTCAGATTCTGGCGGGCAGCGGTGGGATGCCGTGCTTATTTGGCCTTGACCGCGCACTCCGCGCATTGGCCGTACAGGGCCATCGAGTGGTCATGCACGATCCAGCCCTTGCTCTTGGCAATGGACTGCTGGCGCTTTTCGATCTCGGGGTCATAGAACTCCTCGACCTTGCCGCAGCTGGTGCAGACGAAATGGTCGTGGTGCTGGCCTTCGTTGAGCTCGTAAACCGCCTTACCGCTCTCGAAGTTACTGCGGATCAGGATGCCGGCCTGCTCGAACTGGGTCAGCACGCGGTAGACCGTGGCCAGACCGATGTCGGAGCGCTCTTCCAGCAGCACGCGGAACACATCTTCCGCCGTCATGTGGCGCTGAGCACCATTCTGGAAGATATCCAGAATCTTCAGCCGAGGCAGCGTTGCCTTGAGGCCAGTGCTTTTGAGTTCTTCAATATTTTTCATAACAAGGTCTTTCAAGTGGGCCCGATTGGTATACGGACTTCTGGAGAAGGCCTGGAGACCAGCCGCTACAATGGCCGATCATATCGCTATGTCTAAAACCATGCCTGAATTTGTTCGTTCCGGTGTCCGCATGGCGGCGCTGTTGGCCCTGGGCGCCAGTGTGGCCGCTTGCGGCTCCTTCAATGAAGCCAGCCGTAAGTTCGCCAGCGCCATCACCCCCTACAAGGTGGAGGTGGTGCAGGGTAATGTGATCACCAAGGAGCAGGTCGACGCGCTGCAAAAAGGCATGAGCCGCCAGCAGGTCAAGGATCTGCTGGGCACCCCGCTGCTGGCCAGCGTGTTCCACGCCAACCGCTGGGACTACGTGTTCACCATCAAGCGCAAGGGTGTGCCCGAGCAGGAGCGCCGCTTTACCGTGTACTTCAACGACACCGGCCTGGAGCGCTTTGAAGGCGATGAGATGCCCAGCGAGCAGGAGTTCGTCGCCTCGGTCACGACCTCGATCAAGAACCCCAAGGTGCCGCGCCTGGAAGCAACGCCCGAGGAACTGGCCAAGTACAAGGCCGATCAGCCAGCCCCGCCCCCAGCGCCGACACCAGCAGCAGCGACACGAGCACCGCCACGCCGCCTGCCAGCTACCCGCCGCTGGAATCCCCCCAGCGCTGATGCCATGGCGCTGGCATGCCCCCGCCCTGCACTGGCAGCGGGTGGCCAGCGCCGTCTTTGGGCCGTGTCCGATGTTTGCTGAGATGCCGCCCGTTTGAGCCCCAGGAAACTACCCATGACCGCCCCCCTCTCCCCCGACAACAGCCCCCGTATTGCCGTCGCCATTGCAGGCGCCAGCGGCCGCATGGGCCGCATGCTGATCGAAGCCGTGCTGGCCAGCACGGACCTGCAGCTGAGCGGCGCGCTCGATGCCGCCGGCAACCCCAGCCTGGGCACTGATGCGGGTGCCTTCCTGGGCCGCAACACCGGCGTGCAGATCACCGCCGACCTGGCCCAGGGCTTGCAAGGCGCTGATGTACTGATCGATTTCACCCGCCCGAAGGCACGCTGGCCCACCTGGCACTGGCGGCCGAGCGCGGCGTGGGCGTGGTCATCGGCACCACGGGCTTTAGCGAGGAGCAAAAGGCGCAGATCCGCCAGTTTGCCGACAAGACGGCGGTGATGCTCTCGCCCAATATGAGCGTGGGCGTGAACGTGACTTTCAAGCTGCTGGAGATGGCGGCCAAGGCCTTGCAAGAAGGCGGCTACGACATCGAGATCGTCGAAGCGCACCACAAGCACAAGGTCGATGCCCCTCGGGCACGGCGCTGAAAATGGCGAGGTGATTGCCGAGGCCCAGGGCACACAGCTGCCGACCGCGCCGTCTACGAGCGCTTTGGCCACACCGGCGCGCGCGTGGCCAACAGCATTGGCTTTGCCAGCATGCGCGGCGGCGATATCGTCGGCGACCACACCGTGTTGTTTGCCGGCGATGGCGAGCGCATCGAGATCTCGCACAAGTCCAGCAGCCGCGCCGGTTACGCCAATGCAGCCTGCGGGCAGCGCGCTACCTGGCGCGCCAGAAGACCGGCCTGTTCGACATGTACGACGTGCTCGGCCTGAAATAAACCCAGCCC
>NZ_JBHRUZ010000019.1:0-17869 GCF_042647185.1 Comamonas sp. JC664 | reverse complement strand
ACCGTGGTCGAGCAGTTATTGCAGAGTTTCCCAAGCTGCGCCAGTTCGCCACCTTGTCGCCGATACCCGGTTTTCGCAGCTGGCTGGGCAAGAACGCTGGCGAGGTCTGGGAGGGCGCCGACAAGCGCCTGCGCGCTGAGCTGGGCAAGGCGCTGGACAAGGCCGAGCCGACGGTGGACGACTGGATGGCCGCGCTGGAGCAACCGGGCCAGTGGCAGGCGGGCGATGCGGCCGCCAAGCTGCTGCTGCATGCCGCTGCCCGCTACCTGGGCAAGAGCCTGGTCAAGGACAAACCGGTGGACCCGGTCGCGCGCTTTCACCTGGGCAATGGCTCGCGCGTCGAGCGCCTGAACTGGGCGGGCGATACCTCGGCCAAGGGCATCAAGCAGTCCTATGGTTTGATGGTGAACTACCTGTACGACTTGAAGCGCCTGGACAAGCACCGCAATGCGCTCGCCCAGGGAAAGATTCCGGTGTCATCGGGCATTGAGGCGCTGGCCAAGGTCTGAACCTGTTTTTGAGGATGGCAGGCCAGCATCGCGCCCCCGGGCGCTGCGCTGGCCTGGAGAGAGCTGCAGGCCCCCATAGGGCCGCAGCCTGGGTGGTAGGCATTCTTTGCTGACCACCTAGGGCCTGAGCGTTGCTGTCGCGCGCGCAGGCGGGTGTGCGTGGATCTTTAAAAATAACCGTTAGGAGACAAGATGACCAAGAGCAATACACCTTCCCCGTCCAGAAGACGAACTGTCCTGGGCCTGGCCGCTGGCATGGCGGGCAGCGCGCTGCCCGCCTGGAGCTGGGCCAGTGCGGCCGCTGCGCGCGACTGGCCGAGCAAGCCGGTGACCTGGGTGGTGCCCTTTCCTGCAGGGGGTGGCACCGATGCCTTTGCGCGGCCGCTGTCCTCGCAGTTCTCGAAAATCTCGGGCAAGACCCTGGTGATCGACAACAAGGGCGGCGCAGGCGGCACCCTGGGGCCAGCTTTGCCGCGCGCCAGCCCTCCGATGGCTACCATTTCTTTATGGGCGGCACCCACCATGTGATTGCGCCCTCGGTCTATCCCCGGCTTGATTACGACATTCAGAAGGACCTGGTGCCGCTGGCCTTGCTGGCGACGGTGCCGCAGGTGCTGGTGGTCAACCCCAAGCGGGTGACGGCGGCCAATATGCAGCAGCTGCTGGCCCAGCTCAAGGCCAACCCGGGCAAGATGAGCTTTGCCTCGGCTGGCGCCGGCACCAGCCACCACCTGGCCGGCGAGCTGTTCAAGATCCAGAGCCAGACCGACATCCTGCATGTACCCTACAAGGCGCGGCCCGGCGCTGCAGGACCTGATTGCCGGCAATGTGGACATGCTGTTCGATGGCCTGGGCTCGTCGGCCGCGCATATCGCCGCCGGGCGCATCAAGTGCCTGATGGTCTCGGGCAGCCAGCGCAACCCCTCGCTGCCCGATGTGCCCTGCGCTGCCGAAGTCGGCTTGCCCGACTACAACGTGACCACCTGGTACGGCCTCTGGCCATCAAGGGCACCTCGCCCGAGCTGCAGGCGCGCATGTTCGAAGAGGCCAAGCGCATGGGCGCCTCCGAAGAAATCAAGGCCATCTGGGCCAAGAATGGTGCGGAATATGGCAGCATGACGCAGCCGCAGTTTGCCGCCTTTGTGGCCGATGAGGTCAAGCGCTGGGCCGAGGTGGTCAAGGCCTCGGGCGCGAAGATTGAATGACAAGAGGAGCGAGATGATGGCGGGGCAGGTTCGTGTGCAATCGTGGGTGGCGGGCGAAGAGGCATCCCGCGCGCAGGCCGTGCGCGTGGTGCTGAACCATGCGGGCAAGCGCAATGCCATGTCGCGCGCCATGTGGCGCCAGCTGCGCAGCGTGTTTGAGGACCTGCAGCGCCAGCCCGGGCTGCGCTGCATCGTGCTGCAAGGCGAGGGCGAGGCCTTTTGTGCCGGTGGCGATATCTCGGAGTACGCCGACTTTCGCTTTGCCCCAGAGAGCCTGGCCGCCTTCCACGAAGGCGAGGTCTGGCCGGCGCTCAACGCCATGCTGCAATGCGATGTGCCGTTGGTGGCCGCCATTGAAGGCGCCTGCATGGGCGCGGGCGTGGAGCTGGCCAGCTGCTGCGACATGCGCCTGGCGGCCGACACCGCCCAGTTTGGCGCGCCGATTGCCAAACTGGGCTTTCCGATGGCACCCAAGGAGGCGGCGTTGGTGCTGAGCCAGGTGGGGCCTGCCAAGACGCGGCAGATGCTGCTGGAGGCAGCGCTCTTTGGCGCCGACCAGATGCTGGCCTCGGGCTTTTTGAGCCAGGTTCACCCCGCTCAAGACCTGCAGGCCCAGCTGGAACGCAGCGTGGCCCGCATCTGCGGCCTGGCGCCCCAGGCTGCCCGCATGACCAAGCAGCTGCTGCGTGCACTGGCCGAAGGCGATGCCCAGGCCCCGGTGCTGCAGCAGCCCTATGCCTATGCCGATTCGGCAGAACACCGCGAAGGCATTGCCGCCTTTGTCGACAAAAGAGCAGCCCAGTTTTGACCGTGCCTGCGCTGGCCACCGCCGGGCCGCAGGCGCCAAGGAAACCACCAACCAAGTAGACAAACATGACCAACGACAACCTGTTCTGCGCCCTGCGCGCGGCCTTTCCTGAGGACCTCGATGCCATCGCCGTGGAGACCACGTCGGCCAGCGGTGAGCCGCTGAACTACAGCTGGCGCGATCTGGACCGCATGAGCGCGCGCATCGCCAACCTGCTCGATTCGCTGAATATTCCTTCCGGCAGCCGCGTGGCGGTGCAGGTGGAAAAGTCGGTCGAAGCGATGGCGCTATACCTGGCCACCTTGCGTGCCGCCATGTGTTTCTACCGCTCAACACCGCCTACCAAAGCGCCGAGATCGAGTACTTTGTCACCAATGCCGAGCCGGCCGTTGTGGTCTGCTCACCGGCCAACTTTGGCTGGGTCTCCAAGATCGCCTTCCAGTGCGGCACGCAAAGCGTGTTCACCTGGGCGATGACCGCAGCGGAACCTTGCTGGAGCGTGCGGTGCACTGCGCCGATGCACACACGCCTGCGCAGAAATCTGCCGACGACATGGCCGCCATCCTCTACACCAGTGGCACCACTGGGCGCAGCAAGGGTGCGATGCTCAGCCACGGCAACCTGCTGAGCAATGCCGTCATGCTCAAGGACTACTGGGGATGGAAAAAGGGCGATGTGCTGATCCATGCGCTGCCGATCTTCCATGTGCATGGCCTGTTTGTCGCGATCCATGCGGCCTTGCTCAATGGCAGCAAGATGATCTGGTTTGCCAAGTTCGAGCCCAAGGCGGTGATTGCCGCGATGGCGCGGGCGACGGTCTTCATGGGCGTGCCGACCTTGTATGTGCGCCTGCTGGCCGAGCCGGGCCTGACCAAGGCAGCGGCCCAGCACATGCGTCTGTTCATCTCCGGCTCGGCGCCGTTGCTGATCGAGACCTTCCGCGACTGGCAGACCCGCACCGGCCACACCATCCTGGAGCGCTATGGCATGAGCGAGACCATCATGCTGGTCTCCAACCCCTACCAGGCCGATGCCCGCCATGGCGGCCAGGACGAGCGCCGGGGCGGCACGGTGGGCTTTGCGCTGCCGGGTGTGGGCGTGCGGGTGCAGGGCGATGACGGCCAGGCGCTGGGCGCCGACGAGATCGGCCATATCCAGGTGCAAGGCCCCAATGTGTTCAGCGGCTACTGGCGCATGCCCGAGAAGACCGCGCAGGAGTTCACTGCCGACGGCTGGTTCAAGACCGGCGACGTAGGCAAGATCGATGCGCGCGGCTATGTGACCATCGTCGGCCGCAGCAAGGACCTGATCATCTCCGGCGGCTACAACGTCTACCCGGCCGAGATCGAGGGCTTCATCAACGAACTGCCGGCGTCGCGGAAAGCGCGCTGGTCGGCGTGCCGCACCCCGATTTTGGCGAAGTGGGTGTGGCGGTGGTCATTGCCAAGGCGGGCCAACCGCTCGATGCCGACGGCATCATTGCGACCTTGAAAAAGCAGCTGGCCAATTTCAAGATTCCCAAGCGCTGCTTTGTCGTGGGCGAGCTGCCACGCAACACCATGGGCAAGGTGCAAAAGAACCTGCTGCGCGACCAGTACCAGGACCTGTTCAAGGGCTGATGCGCCTATGGAGGCGGCATGCGCCGCCATGACAAAACCCTCGCGCTGTGGCCGCTCAGAAGCTGCCGCAGGCGAGGGTTTGCTATGGGGATGATGCGGTTATACGGCGATCAGCGCAGTACCAGCACCGGTATCGTGGCATGGGTCAGTACATGCTGTGTTTCGCTGCCCAGCAGCAGGCGCTTCAAGCCCCGGTAGCCGTGCGATGCCATGACGATCAGGTCGCAGTTTTCCTTCTTCGCCGTCTCCAGCAGCGCCTCGGCAATCATGTCGGACTTGATCACCAGGGTCTTGATGGGCACGCGGTCGCGGCGCCTTCGGCCACCACCTTATCGACAATGCCTTGCGCTGCGCGTTCCCAGCCATCCTCGATGCGCGCAATGTCATCGGGGTTTTGCATGGTGCTGCCTTCGAAGTAGCTGCGCGGGTAGTTGGGCGAGATGTTGACGGCAGTCACCGTGGCATGGCTCAGCTTGGCAAGCGCCAGTGCGTGGCGCACGGCCTTCTCGGACAGCTCAGAGCCATCGGTGGCAAGCAGGATATGTTGGTACATGGCAGGCTCCTTTCAGGTCAGACATGGGGCAGGGCTGTGGTGGCAGCCTTGCCGTGGATGCAACTCAGAGCATCGCCGCTTGCGGCTTGAGCGGATGTCGGATCAGACCGCGTTTGTATCCGCTGGCGGAGCGACTTGGAACAGGGTCTTAAGCCGAGCAGGCCTGGGTGTTGATCAGGCCCTGGAGCTTGTCGGTGTCCAGAATGCGCACATGGCGCTGCTTGACCTCGATGATGTTCTCCTCGGCAAACTTGGAGAAGGTGCGGCTGACGGTCTCGAGCTTGAGGCCCAGGTAGCTGCCGATTTCCTCGCGCGTCATGCGCAGGATCAGCTCATGCTGCGAAAAGCCCGGGCATGCAAGCGCTGCACCAGGTTCAGCAAGAAGGCGGCCAGGCGCTCTTCGGCGCGCATGCTGCCCAGCAGCAGCATGACGCCATGCTCGCGCACGATCTCTCGGCTCATGACCTTGTGCACATGGTGCTGCAAGGCGGTCACCTCGCGCGACAGGTCTTCGAGCGAGGAGTAGGGCATCACGCAGACCTCGGCATCTTCGAGCGCAATCGCGTCGCAGGAATGGCGGTCGTTGACGATGCCGTCCAGGCCGATGATCTCACCCGCCATCTGGAAGCCGGTGACCTGGTCGCGCCCGTCTTCGGTGGCGATGCTGGTCTTGAAGAAACCGGTGCGTATCGCATACAAGGAGGTGAAGGTCTCACCGTTGCGGAACAGCGCGCTGCCGCGCTTGATCTTGCGCCGGGTGGCGACGATCTCGTCGATGCGCTCCATCTGTTCGGCCGACAGTCCCACGGGCATGCACAGCTCGCGCAAATTGCAGCTGGAGCACGCTACTTTGATGGAGTTGGATGTCATGTATCAATACCCGTGAACAACTATTCAGATAGGAACGACGTTCCTTGGATGGGCCTATGTGCGTGCTGGCGCCCAGAGGCTTCTTGATGTACATCAAGGACGCGTGGCAGGCCTTGGGGCACATTGGGGCGTCCGCTAGGAAGAAGAACCATGATTTCCCTGACCCCCGAACTGCTGTGCCGTTTTGATGTTCCCGGCCCCCGTTACACCTCGTATCCTACCGCAGACCGATTTGTTGAAGCCTTTGCTGCGAATGAGTACAAGCTGGCGCTGGCGCAACGCGGCACCGGTCTGGCGGGCCGGCTGTCGCCGCTGTCCTTGTATGTGCATGTGCCGTTCTGCGCCTCGCTGTGCTACTACTGCGCCTGCAACAAGATCATCACCAAGCACGCCGAGCGGGCCGACGAATACCTGGATTACCTCGAGCGCGAGCTGGACCTGCAACTGGCCCATGTCAGCGCCCGCCGACCATCAGCCAACTGCACCTGGGTGGGGGCTCGCCCACCTTCCTGACCGATGCCGGCCTCAGCCGCCTGATGGATATGGTCAAAGAGCGTTTTCATCTGCAGCCCGGTGGCGAGTACGCGATCGAGGTCGACCCGCGCACTGTGAGCGGCGAGCGCCTGCAGCACCTGTACCGGCTCGGCTTCAACCGGCTGAGCTTTGGCGTGCAGGACTTTGACCCGCTGGTGCAAAAGGCGGTGCACCGCGAGCAGCCCGCTGACCAGGTGTTTGCCTTGGTCGAGCAGGCGCGCGCTATCGGCTTTGAATCCATCAATATCGATTTGATCTATGGTCTGCCCCAACAAAGCCCGGCCAGCTTTGTGCGCACCATGGAGCAGGTCAACGCGCTGCGGCCCGACCGCATTGCGCTGTATGCCTATGCGCACCTGCCCGAGCGCTTCAAGCCCCAGCGCCGCATCCAGGCCCAGGACCTGCCCAGCCCCCGCCGACAAGCTGGCGATGCTGGCCCAGGCCCTGGCGGCGCTGGAAGCCGCCGGTTATGTGTATGTGGGCATGGACCATTTCGCCTTGCCCGACGATGCCTTGGCGGTGGCCAAGCGCCAGGGCCGCCTGCACCGCAACTTTCAGGGCTACAGCACCCAGCCGATTGCGATCTTATGGCGCTGGCGTGTCAGCCATCGGACGCATTGGCGCCACCTACAGCC
The DNA here is from genome assembly GCF_042647185.1 of Comamonas sp. JC664. Classification (NCBI taxonomy): domain Bacteria; kingdom Pseudomonadati; phylum Pseudomonadota; class Betaproteobacteria; order Burkholderiales; family Comamonadaceae; genus Comamonas; species Comamonas sp. JC664. The sequence continues at coordinate 11,136 of NZ_JBHRUZ010000019.1, read as the reverse complement.
AAAATGCCAAGACCCTGGAGGAGTACTACGACCTGATCGACCAGGGCCAGATTCCCGTGGTGCGTGGGCTGGCACTGACGCGCGACGAACCTGCTGCGCCGCACGGTGATCATGGGCCTGATGTGCCAGGGGTGCCTGGCGATTGAATCGCTGGAGCAGGCCTGGCTGATTGATTATGCGCAGTACTTTGCCGCCGAGCTGGCCCAGCTGCGTGAGCTGCAGGAGCAGGGCCTGGTGCAGCTGAGCGACGAATCGATCAATGTGACCGGAGCTGGGCTGGTACTTTGTGCGTGGCGTCGCCATGGTGTTTGACAAGAACCTGCAGGCCGACCGCAACCGGGCGCGCTTCTCGCGATTATCTGAGGGCAGGGCGTGGGCAGGCCTCAGCCCTGCCAGGCCGCCAGGCTCTTGTAGAGCATGTAGAGCGCCAGGCACAGCAAGATGCCGCCAAAGATCTTCTTGAGCTGGCCCACCGGCAGCCGGTGCGCGGCGCGGGCGCCCAGCGGCGCGGTCAGCACGCTGCAGGTGGCAATGGCGGCCAGGCCGGCAGCCAGATATAACCCAGCGAATGCGGTGGCAGCCCCTGCAGGTGCAGGCCGGCCACCATGAAGCCGATGACATTGGTGACCGCAATCGAAAGCCCAGCGCCGAGCTCGTGGCTACCGCGTTGTGCATCGGCACGCTGCACCAGGTCATGAAAGGCACGCTGATGAAGGCGCCGCCCGCGCCCACAGGCCGAGAGGCAGCCGATCACGCCACCCCGCAGCCAGCTGGCCGGCCGTGCCCGGCATGGCGCGCATGGCCTGGCTATTGGGCTTGCGGAACATGCGCCAGTGCCGAGTAACCAATGAACAGCCAAAAAACAAACCCAGGTAGCTGCCCTTGAGCACCGCAAAAATACCCAGGCTGGCCAGCAGGCCGCCCAGCACAATGCCCGGGGCCAGGCGTTTGACAAGGTCCCAGCGCACCGCGCCATGCTGGTGGTGGGCGCGCACGCTGGACATCGAGGTGAAGACGATGGTCGCCATCGAGGATGGCAATCGCCATCTTGATCGCCAGCTCCGGCGCCACGCCCTGGGTGCCCAGGATGTAGGTGATGAAGGGCACCGCACCATGCCGCCGCCAATGCCCAGCAGGCCCGCCAGAAAACCGCCGATCAGGCCCAGAAACGACAGCGGCAGCAAAACAAGAGGATCAGTCATGGCGCGCAGTAAAAAGGCCACCTGAAACAGGTGGCCTGAAACCCCGCTGTCGCGGAGAGGAGAAGACAGGTTGGGCGGAGCCTGCCCGAAAAAATCAGGTGTTCGCAGCGGATCCACTGGACCGTCATCCTGAACCGGGGGTTCAGGTGGGCGAGGGCAACCTATCGTTGGGTTCATCTGACGCGAGACGATCACGCTCAATAGGTAATGTACCAAGCCCGTGCTCGTAGAGCTTGGTTCAAGGAACTATAAAGTCCAGCAGGGCTGCGAACGCTTTCATTGTAATCGCTCGCGCCTGCCGCACCCACCAAAACTGCAATTCAATGTGCCTGGATTGGTCAAAAAAGATAGCTGGTTAGCCAGATTGAGCAATGGGTGGCGTGATATTTTGCAGCCAGCATTGCATGGCGCGGCAATCTGTGTTGGCGCTGCTCGCGGCAGTGCCTCAAGCGCTGGTGCCCAGGGTGTCGGCCGGTTGCGGGGGCCGGCGCCAGCGCCGCGTCCAGCGTGCATCACCGACTGCACACGGGGCGCATCCCAGTCCAGGCTCGCCTGGTCCCCAGGGGCGGTCTGGCCTGGACCTCAACCATCGCGGCAGACTGCGCAGCAGCTTGCGCTTGCAGGGCGTCTGCGGTCTGGCTGAGCTGGCTGTTTTGCACTTGCAAATCAAGCAGGTCAAAAGCGACATTGAGGGCCGCCAGCACAGCGATGCGCTCGCGCGCCACGGATCTTGCCCGCGTCGCGGATGCCGCTCATGGCCCTCATCGACTGCTTGACGGCAGCCAGCAGACGTGCTTCCTGGCCTTCGGGGCAGCCCAGCATATAGCTTTGCTGCATGATGTGTACTTCCAGCTGTTTCATCATTCGTCCTGGTCAAAGGTCTTGGGCAGGCGTTCGATCAGTGCATCCACGCGGGCGCGGGCCGCTGTCAGGCGCGATTGGAGGGAGTCGCGCTCCTGGGTCAGGGTGGTGACTTGCTCTTGCAATTGGGCGTGGGCGCGTTGCAAAGCCTCATGACGCTCAGCAGTGCCTCCACCCGCTCAAGCATCAGATCCATAGAAGGCGTAGTGGCCATAGAGAGACAGTCTTCTTAGTGCGCAATGGGTTTAACGCTAAAATTGTACCCGTTGGTGCTCGCCCCAGTGGTTCACATGGGGGCAGTTCAACGGGAAGCAGGAGCGCCGCTTGTGCCCTACAAGCCTAACGCAACCTGCGCTGCCCCCGCAACGGTAAGCGATGGTTGGCTTTTGCGCCATCCACAGCCACCACTATCCACTGAATACCTTGAACAAGTGTTTGGGAAGCGTGTGCTGTGTCATCGCCAGCCGGATACCGGCCAACAATAGTGGAGGCGCGTGGCTGAGGCCTTGCCGCGGCTTCCGTGTTCCCCATTGCCGGCGGGGAGGCTGGCGCGGGGTGGTTCATCACCAACTCAGTGCATGTTTTCCTCTGCTTTTCGACACGCCCCTTCGCGCGTCCCGCGCTTGCGCCCCGCTCGCGCACCCTCCATACCCCCCGTTTTTTGGCCTTGGCCATCGCAGCGGCGCTGCCCCTGTTGCGGCCAGCACAGGCGCAGCAGGCCCCAGCCGCCCTGGAAACAGAGGGTAAAAACCTGCAAGAGATGGTGGTGACCGCCAACCGCATCGAGCAGCGCCTCTGTCCGATCTGGTGGCCGACATGTCTATCATCGATAGCGCAGACCATCGAGCGCCAGGCCCGGGCAGCGTGGCCGATGTGCTCGCGCGCGTGCCGGGCATCCAGATTTCGCGCAACGGCGGGCCGGCACGACGACCAGCGTGTTCATGCGTGGCGCCGATTCGCGCTTTACCGCTGTCTATGTCGACGGCGTGCGCATGGACTCGCAATCGACTGGCGGCGCCTCCTGGCAATCGATTCCGCTGGCGCTGATCGATCGCATCGAAGTGCTGCGCGGCCCGGCCGCTGCCGTCTACGGCTCGGACGCGATGGGCGGCGTAGTGCAGATCTTCACCAAGAAAGGTGAGGGCGCGCCCCAGCCCTATGTCGGCCTGGGCTTTGGCAACCGGGGCACGTTCACGGCCGAGGCCGGTATCTCCGCGGCGCCGACGGCTGGGATTACGCGCTGGGGTCTGAACCGCTCGCAGACCGATGGCTTCAATGCCCGCACCGTGGCCACCGCCAACCCAGACGAGGACGACTACCGCAGCAATGCGGTCAGCGCCGCCTGGCTACCAGCTCAACGGCCAGCACCGGCTCGAAGCCACCTTGCTGGCCAGCGATGTGAACTCGGGCTACGACAGCAGCCTGACCGAGGACGACGCAGCCTCAACAAGATGTTTGCGCTGGGCCTGAACTGGCAGGCGCAGTGGACCGAGCACTACAGCACCAAGCTGCAGTTCAGCCAGTCGCGCGACTATTACGAGACCCGGCCCTCGCCCTACCAGACGGACACGCGCCTGCATAACTACCTGTTCCAAAATACCTGGCGCCTGGGCGTCCACACCTTGACGGCCGCACTTGAGCGGCGTGACGACGCGCTGACGAATGGCGGCATTGACCGCGACCGCCACCAGAATGCGCTGGCGCTGGGCTATGGCCTGAAACTCCCGGCCCGCACACGTGCAGCTGAACCTGCGCCGGGATGACGACAGCGAGTTTGGCGGCAAGACCACCGCAGCGCTGCCTATGGCTATGCCTTTGCGGCAAACTGGCGCGCCACCGCGACGGTAGGCACGGCCTTCCGCGCGCCCACGCTCTACCATCGCTTTAGCGAATACGGCGACGCATCGCTGCAGCCCGAGAAAAGCCGCAATGCCGAGCTGGGCCTGCGCTGGGCGCAGGGTGCCGACAGCTTCTCGTCCACGGGCTACCGCAAACCGGGTCACCAACCTGATCAACTTCTCGTCGCCCGGCAGCTGCGACAGCGCATTCTTCGGCTGCTATGCAATGTGGGCAAGGCACGCCTGGAAGGCATCACCTTGCGCCACGACCAAGCTGGGCGCGTTCAACCTGCACGGCTCGGTCGACTTCCAGAACCCGCGCGATACCGAAAACGACAAGCTGCTGGCGCGCCGCGCCAAGCGCTATGCCACCCTGGGCGCCGAGACGCGTGCAGCCGGTTGGACCTGGGCGGCCGACCTGCAGACCAGCGCCAAGCGCTTTGACAATGCCGCCAACATCAATGTGCTGGGCGCTACACCTGTTCAACCTGTCAGCGCAGACCGAGGTGGCCAAGGATGTGAACCTGATCGCCCGTATCAACAACCTGGCCGACAAGCGCTACCAGACCGCACGCACCTATGCCACCGAAGGTCGCAGGTGTATGTGGGTGTGAAGTGGATGCCGCGCTGAGCGCAGAGGGGATAAGCAGCCATGACATGACACGACGGTTCAGGACCGCCCAACGGCCGCTTGCGTGGCACTGCTGATATTGCGGCGCCCGCATCGGGCCAGGGCAAGACCACGGTGACGGTAGCCTTGCGCGCCTGCATGCCCGCCAGGGCCGGCGGGTCCAGGTGTTCAAATGCGGCCCGGATTTTCTCGATCCGCAGTGGCTGCGCCTGGCCAGCGGCCAGCCCGTGCATGCGCTGGACCGCTGGATGAACGGTGAAGTGGATGTGCGCGCACGCCTGTTTCAGGCCGCGCAAAGCAACGATGTGCTGCTGATCGAAGGCGTGATGGGCCTGTTCGATGGTGCCAACAGCGCGGCCGAGCTGGCCAAGTCGCTGGGCATCTCCGCTGTGGTGGTGGTCGATGCATCGGCCATGGCCGCTACCTTTGGCGCCATTGCCCATGGCTTGCAGCACTATGACCCAGGCCTGCAGCTGGCCGGTTGTGCTGGCCAACCGCGTGGCCACTGCCCACCACGGGTGAGATGCTGCGCAGCGGCCTGCGCGACCCCGCACTGTGGCTGGGCGCGATGCACCAGGTGAGACCTCGATGCTGCGAAACCGCGCGCCAACCTGCTGCCCGAGCGCCACCTGGGCCTGGTGGCAGCCCATGAGCTGCACGACGCTCCGAGCGCCTGGATGCCGCCGCCGACGTGCTGGCGCAAAACGCCGCTGTGGCCAGCTGAGCTGGCAGGAGTGGCAGCAGCGCTGGACGGTGGCCTTTACCGCGCCTGCTGTTGCCGCCCCGGTGCCGCCTGGCTGGCCGGCGCTCGCATTGCCGTCCCCGCGATGCCGCTTTCAGCTTTATCACTACACCGCCAATCTGGAATGCTGCAGGCCATGGGCGCCGAGCTGGCCTTTTTTTCTCGCCGATCGCAGGCGACCGCCTGCCCGCCTGCGATGCGCTGTGGCTGCCTGGCGGCTACACGAGCTGCACCTGCCCGCGCTCAAGGCCAATGGGCTTGCAGCTGGATCTGCAGGCGCACCTGGAACAGCGCAAACCCGTCTGGGCCGAATGCGGCGGCATGGTGGCACTGGCCGAGGGGCTGACCGACCTGGACAGCCGCTGGCACAGCTGTGGGGCTTGCTGCCAGCGCAGGCCGTGATGCACCAGCGCTGGCGGGTCTGGGCATGCAGCAGCTGCTGACGCCCTGGGGCATGCTGCGCGGCCATACCTTTCACTATTCCAAACTGCAGAGTGAGGCCCTGGAAGTGGCGCGCAGCAGCCGCCCGGGCCAGGCGCCGAGAGCGGCAAGGGCGAAGCCGTCTACCAGCAGGGCAGCATCCATGCGAGCTATTTCCATGCCTGGTTTCCCTCGTGCCCGCAGGCCGTAGCGGCCTTGCTGGGGGTGGACATGCCGGTGGTCGATCCGCAGGCCTGGCCACCGTGAGGCGTTGAACGCCTAAGATGCGCGGCATGGATGACTCTCTTTTCCACGTTGATGGAGCGCCGCTGAAGCTCTTGCTGCTGGGCGGGCAGAAATCGGGCAAATCACGCCAGGCCGAGCTGCTGGCGCGCGCGCCTGGCTGCAGGCCGGATGCCGGCGCAGCGCCAGCCTGGTCGCCACCCGGCACCGCGTATGACGCCGAGATGCACGAGCGCATTGCGCGCCACCAGCGTGACCGCCGCGCCCGCGTGCCGCAACTGGCCACCGTGGAGGCGCGCGCGCGACGTCGCCCAGCAGCTGCTGGCGAGCAGCCGGCCCGAACACCTGCTGGTGGTCGACTGCCTGACCCTGTGGCTCACCAACTGGTTGATGCCGATGGAGACTCCTGCGCTTTCACACTGCGCAAGCCTGGCAGGTACAGTGCGATGCCTTTGTCGCTGCCCTGCAGGCCGCACCGGGGCCTGTCATTTTGGTCAGCAATGAGATTGGCCTGGGTGTCATTCCGATGGGCCGCGAGGTGCCGCCCTTTGTGCGATGCGCTGGGTCTGCTCAACCAGCAAGCGGCAGCGGCCTGCAACCGCGTGCAACTGATGGCGGCGGGCTTGCCGCTGCAGATGAAATGATGGCCTTGTTGATGGCTCCCCGACCCCTTTTGCGGCAGGCACTGCCCGTTGTGGCGCTGATGCTCGCGTTGCCGATGGCCCAAGCTGCGCCGTCCGCCAGCGTCGATGAACTGCGCCTGCAACCCTTTGCCAATGCGCCGGTCTGGAAAGACCAGGACCTGGTTGCTCCCGTGGCCATCGTCGACGACCGGGGCCGCAAGGTCCAGCTGGCGCAACCACCGCAGCGCATCGTGAGTCTTCTGCCGTCGCTCACCGAGAGCACCTGCGCGCTGGGACTGTGTGAGCGCCTGGTGGGGGTGGACCGCTATTCGGACCTGGCCCCGCTCGGTCAAGTAAACTAACCGGTGGTGGGCGGCGGTCTGGACCCGAGCGTTGAATCCGTGGTGGCGCTCAAGCCCGATGTGGTGCTGCTGTCCGATGCCTCCAAGGCGGCAGAGCGCTTGCAGGCCCTGGGCCTGAAGGTGGTGGCGCTCGATGTGAAGTCCAAGGCCGATATCCACCGCGTGCTGGGCACCCTGGGCCAGCTCCTGGCGTTCCCCAGGCGCAGGGCGCTGACCGGTCTGGCACGCGCTGGATTCAGGCATTGATGGCGGTGGTGCGCGACCTGCCCGAGCGCACGCGCCATAGCCGGTCTACTTTGAGGTGAGCCGCGGCCCTTATGCGGCCGGCCCCACAGTCCTTTATTGGCGAGACCCTGACCCAACTGGGCGTGGACAATGTCGTGCCCGCTGAGCTGGGCCCGTTTCCCCGGCTGAGCCCGAGTTTTTGCTGCGCGACCCAGCCCGATGTGATCATGCTGGGCAACCGCAGCATGCAGGCTGCCACCAGCTACCCGGGCTGGCACAACCTCCAGGCCGTCAAGGCCGGGCGGGTCTGTGTGTTTACGGATGAAGAGTCGTATGCGATCGTGCGCCCAGCCCGCGCATGGCCCAGGCGGCGGCGCTGATGGGCGCGCTGCCTGGCCGACAAGGCACCGGCAAGGCTGCGGTGCGCGCTGATGGCTGCTTTTCCCACCTCAGCACCCGCATCCGCAGCGCAGCGCGAGGCGGCGCCCGGCCTGCGCCGCAGTGCCTGGTGGCGCTGGTGCTGCTGGTGCTCAGCGCCTTGCTGCTGCTTGTCGCGCCAGCGTCGGCAGCACCGTTGGGAGAGCGTGTTGCGCATGCGCGACGACCCGACTTCCTGGCAGATCGTCGTCGATATCCGCCTGCCGCGCTCGCTGGGCGCCTGGCTGGCTGGTGGCCTGTGGGCCTGGCGGGGGCTGTCGCTCAGGGCCTGTTTCGCAACCCGCTGGCCGATCCCTATTTTGCTGGGCAGTGCGTCTGGCGCCTCGCTGGGCAGCGCATTGGGCCTGGTGCTGCTGGGTCGTCCGTCACCAGCCTGAATCTGCTCTACGCCTGGGCATGACCGGCATGGCCTTTGTGGGTGCCGCCTGCGCGGTGGCGCTGACGGTGGTGCTGGCGCGCAATGTGCAAAACACCTTGCGCCTGTTGCTGGCCGGCGTGATCGTGGGCGTGGTGCTGGGCGCCATGCGTGATCTGCTGGAGCTGCGCCACCCCGATATTCTGCAGGCGATGCAGGCCTTTACCCTGGGCACCTCGGCCTTTGTCGGCTGGGAGGGCTGCGCGCTGATGGCCGGCGTGCTGCTGGTCTGCGTGCTGGCCACCTGGTGCTGCGCCCGCCTGCTCGATGGCCTGACCCTGGGCCGAGGCGACGGCCGCCAGCCTGGGCTTGCCACTGGCCCCGTTGCGCTATGGCCTGGTGGCCGTGCTGGCCCTGGCCACCGGCACCTCGGTGGCGCAGACTGGCCTGATCGCCTTTGTCGGCCTGGCCGCCCCGCACTTGGTGCCAGCCTGGTGCAGGTGGGCCATGGCCGCAGCACCGTGCTGGCTGCCGCGATGGGTGGCGTGCTGCTGCTGGCCGCCGATATCTTGGCGCGCTGGCTGGTGGCCCCGCAGGAGCTGCCGGTGGGCGTGCTGACCGCCGCGCTGGGCGGCACTTACCTGCTCTGGCGCATGCACCGCAGCACCCGTCGGCAGGGGGCTTGATGCAAACTCCGAACTCTGCTGCGCTGAGCGCCACCAATATCCACGCCGCTGTGCATGCAAGGCCGATTCTGCAAGGCGTCAATGCCCAGTTTGCGCAAGGCCGCTGGACCAGCATTGTCGGCCCCAATGGCGCGGGCAAATCCAGCCTGCTCAAGGAGCGGGCGGTTTTGTGGCCGGCGGCACAGCTGCAGAGCGAGGTAGCACTGCTGGGCAAGGATTTGCAGCGCTGGCCGCGCAAGCAGCGCGCCCAGGCGCGCGGCCTGGCTGGCCAGGGCGAGGAGTGGTGACGCAAGAGCTGACGGTGATGGATGTGGGCCATGCTGGGCCGCCTGCCGCACCAGCCCTGGTTGCAGCGCCCAGCCCCGCGAAGACATGCGGTGGTGGAGCAATGCCTGCGCGCAGCCCATGCCTGACTGGCGCCAACCGGCCGGTGGCCGAACTCTCGGGCGGCGAGCGCCAGCGCGTGCTGCTGGCCCGGGCCATGGCCGTGCAAGCCCAGGTACTGCTGATGGATGAGCCGCTGGCCAACCTGGAACCCACCGCACCAGACCGACTGGGTGGACAGCATGCGGGCCTTGACGCCCAGGGCACTCACCGTGGTCAGCGTGCTCCACGAGATATCATGTCGCTGCTGGCCGACCATATGCTGGTGCTGCAGGCCGCCGGGTGCTGCACCAGGCCGCTGCGACGAGACCCGGCCACGCATAGCCGCGCTGGAGGCGGTGTTTGACCACCGCATCCAGGTGCGTGCCATCGATGGCGTGTGGATGGCCTTGCCGCGCACCGCCACGGTAGTGCAAGCCCCTGAGCGCCTGCGCTGAATCCCTGTGAAGCCGGGCCTGGCCCAGTTTCCAAAGACACAACGACTCAACGAAAGACTTCCATGCAGATTGAAACACCACCCAGCGAAAAGCCTTATGAAAAGCCCGAGGCGAGCGCCGTGGCCTGGTGATCGTCAACACCGGCGATGGCAATAAGACCACGGCGGCCTTTGCCTGGCGTTCCGCGCCCACGGCCGGGGCAAGGCCGTGAAGGTCTACCTTCATGAAGGTGCCGACCGCGCGTTTTGGCGAGCACCGCCTGTCTGAGAAGGTGGGCCTGCCGGTCGAAGGCCTGGGCGATGGCTTCAGCTGGAAAGCCGCGATCTGGAGCACAGCGCCAGTGGCGCGCGAAGGCTGGGAAAAGGCCCAAGGCAGCCCATCCTCTCGGGTGAGTATTTCCTGGTGGTGCTCGATGAGGTCACCCTACCCGCTGATCTACGGCTGGCTGCCCTTGCAAGAGGTGCTGGACGCACCCGGCCGCGCGCCCCAAGGAGGTGCATGTCTGCATCACGGCCGGCGCTGCCCGCAGGAGATCATCGATGCGGCCGACACGGTCACCGAGATGACGATGATCAAGCATGCGTTCAAGGCCGGCATTCCGGCGCAGCGCGGCATTGAAACTGAGGCCCGGGCCGCAGCCGATTGCTGGCATGAGCGACTCCCACTCCGCCCCCATCAACGCTCCCACCATTGCCGCGACAGCCTTTAGTGAGCTGAGCGCGCAGCGGTCTATACCGCGCCATCCATGAGCGGCGCGACATGCGCCACTTTGCCGGGCGGCCAGGTGGACGATGCCGTCCTGCGCGCGCCTGCTCTGCGGCGCGCCCATGCGCCCAGCGTTTGGCTTTATGCAGCCCTGGCCGCTTTATCCGGGTGCGCGATGCGCAGATGCGCGGCCGCATCCATGCGCTGGTTGAAGAGGAGCGCGCGCACCGCCCAAGCCTTGGTGCGCGCGAGGCCGACTTTAAAGCAGCTCAAGGTGCAGGGTGTGCTGCAGGCGGCCGAGGTGCTGGTGGTGCCATGCCGCCGGGGCGCGAAGCCCATGTGTTTGGCCGCCGCACCTTGCCCGAGATGGATGTGGCCACACCGCCCTGCGCGATCCAGAACCGTGGCTGGCGGCGCGTGCGAGGGCTGGGGATGGGCTGGGTATCGCTGTCGAACGCCAGGCGCTGGCGCAGCTGCTGGCCAAAGCCCGCAGGTGCGCATACCCGTTGGCCTGTGTTGTGCTGGCCCCTGTAGAGGCCTTTTATGCCGAGCCATGCTGCAGCAAGAGCGCTGGGCCAGCCGCGCGCCCTTGCAGGACATGCTGATGGACGGGTGCTGGCAGCAAACCAAGGACGCAGCCATGAGCGATGCGGCCTGTGGTCGCTGGCACTGGCCGGTGCAGCCCGCTGCTGCAAAACTGGTCCAGGCCTTGGGCGATGCTGGCCCTGCCGTGCCCTGGCAGGCGCCGATGGCGGCCTTGCTGGCGGTCTTGGTGGCCTTGCTGGTGGATCGGCTTGGGCGAGCCGCCAGTGCGGCTGCACCCTGTTGTCTATATGGCCAGCTGCTGGGCATGCTGGGCCAGGGATTGCGCCGCGCCAGGCGCTGGAAGCGCGCTTACGGTCGCTTTGTGCTGGCGGCGCTGGCCTGGTGCATGCTGGCGGCGGGCGCCTGGCAGGTGTATGCGGCACTGCAGTGGCTGCTGCT